>JBAQMG010000078.1:0-15942 GCA_049302575.1 Desulfitobacteriaceae bacterium
GTGATATGGATCTTTAAAAGTTAGAGCTATAAGTGCCCATGATACTATCGTAGCATAATGTCATGATTTTTGTGAATGCCTGAGTAGTAACGTCTTTTGTATATTCATAAAAGAGTCCGAGCAAACAGCCCGGACTCAAGTTGTCCAAGAAACCCCCAGATTAGATAGAACTACATACTTTTCCCATGAAGATTTCGTTCAGCAAGCTGAATGGCTTTTTTTACCATGTTTCCACAATCTCTAGAGGAAACCCCACCGAATCCTTCTTGTCGGAGAGTGTTACCAAAGCCAAGTTCTGTTGCGATTTGTTCCTTAAGTTCGTAAGACATCACACTTTTACGTCGTCTAGACATTATGAAGGCCTCCTTTGTTAGTAGCATAACTTCATCATTTTTTTGCTTGCGTGATGAAGTTATGGTTATTGTAACTCAGAAGGAAAAGGAATATGTAAAAAGGCAAAAAACACTTGACTTTACTGAGAGAACATCTTATAATCAAAAAATGCAATATAGTAAACGCAATGATGGGGAAGTTGGTTGTTGATGTTCGAAGAGAGTCGGCGGTTGGTGCAAGCTGATGAACAAAACAAAATGATTCCGTCCCTGAGCGGCTGATGAAGAATCTTGACGGGATCGCCCGATATAGCGAATAGAGTTGGCCGTATGGCAACTTGGGTGGCAACGCGGGAAGTCCTCTCGTCCCTTTAGGGATGGGAGTTTTTTGTGTTTTTATTCTATAGTCTAAACTGTGTGGCACTAAAAGCCACTTAAAAAAGTTATGATGGAGGGTTAAATAATGAAAATCTTAGTAACTGATAAGGTTTCTGAATTAGGGGTAGCTATATTACAAAGGGAATTTTCCGTGGATGTAAAGAATAATTTGTCTCCGGAAGAATTATTGCAAATCATTTCGGAATATGATGCTCTGGTTGTGCGGAGTGAAACCAAAGTAACAAAAGCTGTTTTAGATGTTGCAACCAATTTGAAAGTCATTGGTCGTGCTGGGGTTGGTGTGGATAACATTGATGTAGCTGCCGCTACCCAAAAAGGTGTCATTGTCCTCAATGCACCGGATGGAAATACTATTGCTGCTACTGAGCATACCATGGCAATGATGATGGCTTTGGCTAGGAATATTCCCCAAGCTTACCGCTCTATGAAAGAAGGAAAATGGGAACGCAACAAATTCATGGGCATAGAAATGCGTGGCAAAACTCTGGGTATTATCGGCTTGGGCAGAATAGGTTCTGGCGTGGCAAAACGAGCAATCGCTATGGAAATGAATATTATGGCCTATGATCCTTTTATTACTACTGAACGGGCTACGGAACTTGGGATTCAACTCGCTGACCTTGATGCTATTTACGCAGCTTCTGACTTCCTTACCTTTCATCTTCCACTGACTTCGGAAACTAAGGGTATGCTTAATAAAGAGACTTTTGCTAAAATGAAAAAAGGAATTAGACTTGTGCAGTGTGCGCGTGGAGGAATAATTGTCGAAGAGGATTTACTTGAGGCGGTTAAAGAAGGAATCGTGGCTGGTGCGGCAATCGATGTTTTTGATAAAGAACCGGTTGATCCCCAGAATTCACTCTTGGCTTTGGATAATGTTATCTATACTCCCCACCTAGGAGCATCGACTAAAGAGGCTCAAGTTGGCGTAGCAGTTGATGTGGCCGAGGGAGTTTTAATTGCTCTGCGTGGTGAGCCGGTCATGACAGCCGTTAACATGCCCCCGATTGCGGCGCAAGTCATGGAAATTATTAAACCTTATCTTTATTTAGCAGAAAAAATGGGGAATTTAGCGGTTAGCCTAGCCGATGGACGGATTAATTCAATCGAGGTAGAGTACAATGGGGAAATTAGTGAAGTTGACACTAAAATGTTGACCCTTGCTATTTTAAAGGGAATGTTAAACCCCCTTCTCCAAGGCACAGTGAACTACGTCAGTGCCCCAGTGATTGCTAAATCCAGAGGGATTAAGATTAAAGAGGTAAGGAGCAATGAGACAGAGAACTTTGCAAATTTAATCAGTGTACGTGTACAAACCGATAAAAACGAACATCGGGTGGCTGGAACCCTTTTCGGTCGTCAAGAGGATCGAATTGTCCTGATTGATCAATATCGGGTTGATGTGGATCCGAAAGGTTATTTGCTGATCGCCCCGCACAATGATCGTCCTGGTATCATTGGGAAGGTCGGTAATATTTTGGGTGAAAACGAGATCAATATAACAAGCATGCAGGTAGGACGCAGCGAAGAAGAAGGCAAACAATTAATGGTTGTAGGAGTTCAAACTGATATTTCTAATGATGTTCTATTAAAAATTAAGGCTGTGGATGGCATATTGGGCGGCAAGGTTGTTAATTTTGATGCATGAGATCATGAAATCATGATCTCATGGCTTCTGATGCCTGACATCTGACAATATGTGGACATTAAGAAAAAGCGCAGAGATGCGCTTTTTCTTGCTATTTCCAGACTATTAGTATTAAAACAATTGACTCCAGAAAGCATGATTGGAGAGGAAAAATTATGATGAATAAAGAGCCTTCGGCAGTAAGGGAAATACATGAAATTCGTGAAAAGCATTATGAAGAAACGAAGGATCTCAGTTCGGAAGAACGTATTTAGAAGGATAAATGAAAGCGGCAAGGAAGCAATGAAGTTAATTGAAGTATTAAGAAAAGATAGAGTATCATAAACACAAGTAACCCAGTTCGTCAGTCAAACGGTAACCAGTTTTTTTGTATTTGTTATTAATTAAGTGCCACTTATCTTCGTTCGGATAGATAAGGGGTATTTTCACGCTATAAATTGGAATTTGCCAGAAAGATGGTATAATGGACAAGCAAAGTATGACCCAAGGGGGGATATAATTGCCTTTATTATTTGGAACAGCGGGAGTGCCACTCTCTGCCCAAGATCGTTCTAGTGAGGGTGGAGTCAAGCGAATACGTGAGCTACAGCTGGGAGCGTTAGAATTAGAATTCGTCCAAGGCGTTAGAATGGGGATGGAGAAGGCCAAGCGGATCGCACAAGTTGCGTTGGAGCAAGGAATAGCTTTAAGCTGTCATGGTCCTTATTGGATTAATTTGAATTCCCGTGAAAGTGAAAAGATTACAGCCAGTAAAGAAAGAATTCTACACACCGCCCGAATTGCCAAAATTTTAGGCGTGCGTAGTGTAATATTTCATCCCGCTTTTAATCATGAAGATGCACCGGAAATTGTTTTTAAGAGAGTGTTTCTAGAGTTAACTGAGGTTCGGGAAATTTTGGCTGCCGAGGAAAACGAAGTCATCTTACGACCGGAAACAACGGGTAAAGGCTCACAGTTTGGCAATTTACAAGAGACTATTAAGTTAGCGCAGCAGATACCTGGTGTCTTACCCTGCATAGATTTTGCTCATTTACATGCTCGTACTAATGGGCGTTTTAATACTTACGAGGAGTTTTGTGGTGTTTTGGAGGAAACTGCTGAAGCCCTCGGAGAACGGTGGAACAAGAATGTCCATTTCCATATCGCGGGAATTGAATATGGCTTAAAGGGTGAAAAACGTCATTTGATATTGCAAGAGTCAGATCTGCGTTATGTTGATCTAATGAAAGCCTTACATACTTTTGGGGTGGAAGGCTTAGCGATTTGTGAAAGTCCAAATCTTGAAGAAGATGCGCTTTTGCTGCAAAATATCTATACTTCTCTTTAGAAAAGCAGAAAAGCAGAAAAGCAGAAAAGCAGAAAAGCAGAAAAGCAGAAAAGCAGAAAAGCAGAAAAGCAGAAAAGCAAGCGAGTAAGTAAGTAAGTAAGCGAGCGAGCAAGTAGGAAAGGAAGAAAATAAATAATGAATTATGTACCTGCTATGCAGACTGCCCAAGAAAAGTTTAGGACTTGTTCCCTAGAGGATATGGAACGTTGCTCCAGGTACCAAGTCAAAGAAAACCGTTTTCAAATCGATTTTCTGGGACAACAATTTGAAGTAGAATATCCTTCAGGTAAATTCTTTCCGGAACCAGCTCCGGAAGGGGAACTCCCTATTTTCGCTCAGATATTAATCCTGCATTACCTAGCTAATCCTACAGTAACCTTAGAAGAAGGAAAGTTTATCTCCTATAAAGAACTACCTGGCGGGAATATCTATATCCAACCCTTTACTAATCGGGCGATTCGGCCATTGGCTTCATTTTTTGGAGCACTACCCCAACGCTTAATTGAAGCTGCAGCTTTAATTGGAGGACAACAAGTGGCTCATGGAGATGCTGGGGTGACAATCCGTGTCTTCCCCCGAATTCCAGTGACTCTGGTAATATGGGGAGGGGACGACGAATTTCCGGCCTCAGCCAATATTTTATTTGATACCTCTGCTTCAGCAATGTTACCAACGGAGGATTATGCCGTTCTGGCGAGTTTTGTAGTAGCAACGTTGAAACGTTTGGCGGCTCAAACTTAAGTATCTTTGTTTTCTGGCAATAACAAAAATCATCGTATAGTCGTTTGGACTATACGGTGATTTGCTTTATAGTTGAATCAACGATTTTTATTTTCTCTACAACTTATTATCTGCACTCATTTCACAAAATTCCACTTGAAATTATACTTTTCGACAAGATTCTACGCAGGAGAAATTTTACTTCATCTCGAAGACATGCGCGAGGCACGAAGCACGATGCTTGATCTGTGATGTGCTAAATGTAATGTGCTAAATGTAATGTGCTAAATGTAATGTGCGATGTGTAATGTGCGATGCGTAATGCGTGATGCTCAAATATCGAGGTGTGATCCCTAAAGTTCGAACCACGCGCATCGAACATCGAAATAGGGGGGTAGAGAATGGAGAGGTTTATCGAGGCTGAAAAACAAAGTAGAGCGGCTTTTCGCACGTTGCCTGGTATCGGGAGTCAGCGGTTACGTTTGTTGATTGCCTATTTCGGCAGTGCGCAGGCTGCCTGGTCAGCATCCTTTGAGGACTATCTAACGTGGGGTCAGGCATCTTGGGCCTTGAAGGTCTTACCTTTGAGAAAAGAAATTAATCCTGCTTTAATCAAAGAACGTTTGGATACTGAAGGAATTTTAACGGTAATTCCTGAGGAAGAGCATTATCCTAGGCTGTTGGCAGAGCTCAGTGATGCTCCGCCAATCCTCTATTATAAGGGGCAATTACGACCAGCCAAAGAGGCCTTGGCGATTGTGGGTTCACGACGGGCAACTGCTTATGGGAGAGCTGCGGCTGGTTTCTTGTCACGGGAGGTAGCCGCCAAGGGTATTGTGATTGTCAGTGGTTTAGCCAGAGGAATAGACACTGCTGCCCATGAAGGGGCATTAGCAGCTCACGGTGAAACTTGGGCTTTTTTAGGTAGCGGACTTGAGCGGATTTATCCACCTGAAAATAGCAAGCTTGCCCAGCGTATTTTAGATAATGGGGCCTTACTGAGTGAATTTACTCCTGGTACCCCTCCGGAAGCACGCCATTTTCCAGCGCGCAACCGTCTTATTAGTGGTTGTTCGCGTGGGGTTGTCGTGGTAGAGGCTGCAGAAAAGAGTGGAGCTCTGATTACGGTAGATTTTGCGCTTGAACAAGGACGGGAAGTTTTTGCAGTTCCGGGACCGATTTTTAGCGAAATGAGTAAAGGTACGCATTACTTGTTACGTTTAGGGGCAAAGCTAGTAGCAAGAACGGAAGATATCTGGGCTGAAATCCCTTTGTGGTCAGAAGGTAGCGCAGTGAAGTCCAACGAAAAAATGGGTAAAACTAGCAGTAACACTACTAATCTTACACGTGTGAAAGCAACCTTAAATATGACCGATCAGGAAATTGGTTTGGCAGTCCTTGACCTGCTGAGCGATACTCCTTTACATATTGATCAGATTGTTCTGAGTTCTACTTATTCAGCTAGCGGTATTGCTCTAACCTTATTGGAGCTTCAATTAGGCGGGAAAATTGAACAACTTCCGGGGCAATGTTATATATTGGCTCGTAAGTGCTAGACACAGCAGAAAAAAGAAGGTAAGATAGTGCTTGGTTTATTAAAGTAAAAAAATGTTTAAGACAGTTAATCGGAATTTGGTTAAACTTTAAACTTAGTGCTGTTTTTTGAGGTGATTTATGTCTAAGACCCTTGTGATTGTAGAGTCCCCTGCTAAGGCCAAATCAATCAGTAAATTTTTAGGGAGTCGTTATATCGTTAAAGCTTCGATGGGTCATCTGAGAGATCTACCTAAAAGTCAGTTAGGAGTAGATCTTGAACATAATTTTGAGCCGAAGTATATTGCTATACGCGGTAAAGGTGATCTAATCAAAGAATTAAGGGCTGCAGCCAAAGGAGCGGATAGAGTACTATTAGCCTCTGACCCCGATCGAGAAGGGGAGGCTATCGCTTGGCATCTCGGCCATTTATTAGGCATAAACACTGAGGAAAAATGCCGCATAGAGTTTCATGAAATAACAAAAACTGCCATCCTAACTGCTGTGAAAAACGCTCGTCACATTGATCTAAGTCGAGTAGATGCGCAACAGGCCAGACGGATTTTAGATCGCTTAGTGGGTTACCAGTTAAGTCCTTTACTCTGGCGGAAAGTGAAAAAGGGGCTTAGTGCAGGGCGAGTTCAGTCTGTAGCAGTGCGCTTGGTTGCCGATCGTGAAGAGGAGATTAGAGCCTTTGATCCACAGGAATACTGGACATTAACTATTTTTCTGGAATTTTTCGGTGGCTCCTTCCCAGCAAAATTAATTAAAAAGTCACAGCAACGGGTGGCTATCTCTTCACAGGAACAGATGGAGTTGATTCTTAAAGAGTTACAAGGGGTAGTTTTCCAGATTAATGATGTACGTACTAAGGAAAAAAGAAAACAACCGTCCCCTCCTTTTACCACAAGTAGTTTACAGCAGGAAGCACATCGTAAATTAAATTTTTCTCCCAAACGGACGATGATGCTGGCCCAACAACTGTATGAAGGGCTTGATATGGGTAAGGAAGGAAGCATTGGTCTAATAACCTATATGCGGACTGATTCAGTGAAGATTTCTGAATTGGCTCAAGAAGAAAGCAAGGCTTGGATTCTTGAACATTTCGGGTCTGAGTATTATCCTGGTGAGCCACGTCAATTTAAGAGTAAAGGCCGGACGCAAGAGGCTCATGAAGCGATTCGGCCAACTTCTTTTACACGTAGTCCCGAGTCTTTAAAGGAATTTCTAAAAAGGGATCAACTGAGATTATATCGCTTAATTTGGGAACGTTTTATTGCCAGTCAAATGAGTGTTGCACTTGTTGATACCTTGACGGTCGACGTGCTCGGTGGGGACTATCTTTTTCGAGCCAATGCCTCTCAAATACGTTTTCCAGGTTATTTAGCTGTTTATGAGGAAGGGCAGGATGAGGGCGAGGATGCTGATAATAATGAAGGGGCACTCACTCTGCCGCTTACACCCCAAGAAAGTTTGACCCTTCAAAAAATGCAAGAAAAACAACACTTCACCGAACCACCTCCGCGTTACACTGAGGCTTCTTTAGTGCGCAAAATGGAGGAGGAAGGCATAGGTAGACCGAGTACTTATGCGCCAACGATTGAAACGATTCAAACACGTGGGTATGTGGTTAAGGACGCCAAACAACTCCTGCCCACGGAACTAGGGGAAATTGTACTAGCTTTGTTAAAGGAGTTCTTTCCTGAGATTGTGAACTTGGAGTTTACAGCCCATCTCGAAGAAAAACTTGATGATATCGAAGAAGGGGAGATTTCCTGGAAGGCGGTCATTAGCGATTTCTATGCACCTTTTGCAATCACCTTAGCCAATGCTGAAGAAAAGATAGGCAAAGTTCAAATTGAAGACCAAGTATCGGATCAATTATGTGAAAACTGCGGTCGAAATATGGTAATTAAAATGGGGCGGTATGGCAAATTTTTAGCTTGTCCTGGTTTTCCGGAATGCCGAAACACTAGGCCATTATTCGAGGATATAGGGACCAATTGTCCTAAGTGTCAGCAACCCTTGGTCGTCAGGCGCTCGAAAAAAGGCCGCAAGTTTTATGGCTGTACTGCTTACCCGGGGTGCGATTTTATCTCTTGGGAACTTCCAGCACCTGAGCCCTGTCCCCAGTGTAATCATTATATGATTATAAAGCAGTCTAAGAAGCAAAAACGCCACGTCTGTGCAAACCCTGAATGCCGCTTTACTAAGGAAATAGAGGAATAAGTGCTTGGCACTTATTCGAGGCACGAGGCGCGATGCACGAAGCACGAAGGAACGAAGATTGGAGGTTGATGCGCGAACCTCGAGCCACAACTTCAAAGTGTTGTTCTTAAAATGAGATGTTCGAATAACGAAATATGAAGAGCGAAGAGTTAAATGGGAAGTGCAATGGAAGTATGTTAAATATGAAAAGTGAAGAGTTAAATGAGAAATTCAAAGGTCGAGCATCGAGCATCGAGCATCGAGTCTCGATAATAGGTGCTGGTCTTGCCGGCTCAGAGGCTGCTTGGCAGTTAGCAGAACAGGGAATCGAAGTTGATTTATTCGAAATGAGGCCTGAGAAATCTACACCTGCCCACCAGACAGATTTGTTTGCTGAACTGGTTTGTAGTAATTCTTTGAGGGCAGCTGGCTTGGAAAATGCAGCTGGTCTTTTAAAAGAGGAAATGAGACGACTCGGTTCAATTATAATGAAAGTTGCCGATCGAAACGCTGTTCCTGCGGGCGGAGCGTTAGCAGTCGATAGGCAACATTTTTCTCAAGAAATTACCGAGCGACTACACAAACATCCGAAAATTAGGGTTATTAGACAGGAAGTTAAGACCCTATCTGAAACGGGGATCACTGTGGTCGCTAGTGGACCTTTAACTTCTGACGAATTGGCTGAAGCTATTAAACAGATCACTGGACAAGAAAGTCTGGCCTTTTATGATGCTGCCGCTCCAATTGTTACCTTAGAATCAATCGATTTGGACAAAGCCTTCTGGGCCTCCCGTTATGACAAAGGGGAGGCTGATTATCTAAACTGTCCAATGACTAAAGACGAATATGATCTGTTTTATCAAGCGCTAATTTCAGCTGAAACAGCAGACGTCAGGGGCTTTGAACAAGGAAAAGTATTTGAAGGCTGTATGCCAATCGAAATCATGGCAAGCCGTGGGCCAATGACCCTGTCGTTTGGACCACTCAAGCCAGTGGGTCTGATGGATCCTCGGACTAACCAAAAACCTTACGCCGTTGTTCAGTTGCGCAAGGAAAATATTGCAGGTACGTTGTTTAATCTCGTGGGTTTTCAGACACACTTGAAATGGGCTGAACAAGTTAAAGTATTTCGTCTGATTCCTGGACTGGAGCAAGCCGAATTTGTTCGTTATGGAGTTATGCATCGGAACACCTTCTTGAATTCTCCTCATATTCTCAACGCCGATTTTAGTCTAAAAACAAATCCACAGCTTTTTTTTGCCGGGCAGATTACTGGAGTTGAAGGTTATCTGGAATCAGCTGCTAGCGGGCTTCTGGTGGGGTTAAATGCTGGAAGACGTTTGTTTGAGAGAGAAACTCTGATTTTTCCACAGGAGACTACTCTCGGCGGGTTGGCTCGACATTTAGCGGGATCACCCAGTCGGGATTTTCAACCTATGAATATTAATTTTGGCTTGCTACCTCCTCTCGACCGACGAGTCAAGGGAAAACGTGAGAAAAACGCCTTGATTTCCGAAAGAGCTTTAAAGATTTTTGATGAATTTTGTAATCAGGAAGGTATCCTAGTGAGGAGGGTTTAAATGCTTGTCGATCAAGCCCTCAGTCTTTTTACTGGGTATCAAGCTGCTCAAAATAATTCGAAGCATACTGTGGAGGCTTATCAAACAGATTTAAGCCAGTTCTTTGATTTTACGGCTCAAGAATTGGGAAAGGGTGTAGAGCAGATCACCGTTGGTGAGGTAGATTTATATATTGTGCGTAGTTTTTTTGGACAATTGACAAACCAAGGTTTGGCACGTAAAAGTATGGCGCGAAAATTGGCAGCTCTACGTACTTTCTTTAAGTTTCTTTGTCGCGAAGAGATTCTTGTTCAAAACCCTGTTCATAAGATAGCAAGTCCCAAGATGGGCTATAAGCTTCCGCAGTTTCTGTATTTAGAACAAATGGAAAAACTTCTGGCAGCTTCAGATTGTACTACCCTTCTTGGCTGTAGGGATCAAGTGATTATAGAATTACTTTATGGTTCCGGATTACGAGTCAGTGAATTGATCAGTTTAAACAAAGAAGATCTTGATCCAGATATTAGTTTAATTATGGTTAAAGGTAAAGGGGAAAAAGAGAGAGTTATCCCTGTGACTAAATACGCTCTAAAGGCCATTCAAAGCTATTTAGACCTGCGTCAAGATGTTATGTCCGCCTTGTTGCTTAATTATCAAGGAACGCGTTTATCCGTTCGTTCTATAAGACGAATTATTGATAAATTGGTGAGTAAAGTTAGTTTAGGTCAACATGTTCATCCTCATATGTTAAGGCATTCGTTTGCGACTCATCTACTCGATGGAGGGGCCGATTTGCGAACTGTTCAGGAATTACTGGGTCATGAAAAACTCTCTTCAACGCAAATCTATACTCATCTCACGCGTGAACGTTTAAAAGAAGTCTACACCAAGGCTCATCCGCGGGCGTAAGCGATGCACGAGGTTCGAGATTCGAAACTTAAACTACGAATTTCGTTCGAGCATCTTGCAGCGGAGTAAAATATTTAGGATCTTTAACAATATTCAGAAAAAGAGGTAAATTGACTACAATTACCTTGACTATTATATCGATTGCTAGTAAACTGCCGTTAAAGGGGGTTTTTTTGATGTTTCATGCTACCACTATCGTTGCGGTAAAAAAAGGTGAACACGTTGCCATGGCTGGTGATGGACAAGTAACCTTGGGACAGGCTACAGTGATGAAACATAAAGCAAAAAAAGTCCGCCGACTTTTTAACGGTCAAGTTATTGCTGGATTCGCTGGTTCAGTTGCCGATGCTTTCACTTTATTCGATAAATTCGAAAAGAAACTTGAAGAGTTTCACGGGAATCTTCAGCGTGCAGCGGTAGAGTTAGCCAAGGATTGGCGTACAGATAAGCTGCTTCGTCATCTAGAAGCCTTATTGTTAGTGGCAGATTGCCATAATCTTTTGTTACTTTCCGGTTCGGGGGAAATTATTGAACCGGATGATGGGATTGCGGCCATCGGTTCCGGAGGTAACTTTGCATTAGCTGCTGCACGGGCGTTAGCCTTACACACGGAAATGGCACCTGCTGATCTTGTTAGAGAGGCTATGGCAGTAGCTGCATCAATTTGTGTTTATACTAATGACCAAATAACCGTGGAAGAGTTATAAAAAGGGGTGAAACCATGGACCAATTGACTCCAAGAGAAACTGTCCGTGAACTCGACCACTATATCGTTGGTCAAAATGAGGCTAAACGTGCTGTGGCTATCGCCTTGAGAAATCGTTATCGCCGTACGTTATTACCAGAAACACTACAAGAGGAATACTTACCCAAAAACATCCTAATGATTGGTCCCACAGGAGTTGGTAAAACGGAAATTGCTCGAAGGTTGGCAAAACTAGTGCGCGCACCCTTTATTAAGGTAGAAGCTACAAAATTCACAGAAGTGGGCTATGTGGGTCGGGATGTAGAATCAATCATCAGAGATCTGATGGAAATATCCTTGCGAATGGTCAAGGCTGAGCGAGCGGAACAAGTTGGGGCAGAGGCCGCAATAAATGCTGAAAAACGACTACTCACCCTTCTTGTTCCGGGTAAACATGAGGAAAACAAGGGGAGTAGTCCCTTCGGATTTCTTTTTGGGCAGAATTCCGATAAACAAGAAGCTGTTCAGGAGAATCCCGAACTTGAAAAGGATCGGGCTATCGTTGCAGAACATTTACGAGCAGGAGAGCTTGAAGACCGGTTAATAGAGCTTGAGGTTGAAGAAAGTGCTCCACTTGTTGATATGCTAGGAAACGCGGGAATGGAAATGGGTATTAACTTTCAAGATATGATGGCAGGTATGTTGCCTAAAAAACGCAAGAAGCGAAAATTAACGGTTAAAGAGGCCAGACGTATTCTTGTTCAAGAAGAAGCACAAGTTTTGGTTGACTATGATGAAGTTGTACAGGAAGCGATTCGGCGTACTGAGTATGAAGGACTTGTCTTCATTGACGAGATTGATAAGGTGGCTGGTCGTGAAGGTGTCAGTGGGCCAGATGTTTCTCGAGGGGGTGTACAGCGTGATATACTTCCGATTGTAGAGGGATCTACGGTTGCAACTAAATATGGGCCAGTTAAAACTGATCATATTTTATTTATAGCAGCAGGAGCTTTTCATACGAGTAAACCTTCGGATCTAATTCCGGAACTTCAAGGACGGTTTCCAATCCGAGTGGAATTAAAATCCTTGAGTGTGGCAGATTTCCAACGTATTCTTACCGAACCTCAATCTTCACTATTGAAACAATACAGTGCCTTACTAGCGACCGAAGGGATCAGGGTGAGTTTTACGGAGAATGCGATAGAAGAATTGGCTACAGTAGCCTTTGAGGTAAATTCCAATACTGAAAACATCGGAGCACGTCGACTACATACGATCGTTGAAAAGGTACTTGAAGAGTTATCTTTTGAAGCTTCAGAACTCCCTGAAGATTATGAAGTAATTGTTAATCGCGAGTATGTTCAGCATAGGGTAGAAGATGTAGCTTGTAATCAAGATTTATCTAGATATATTTTATAATTTTTAAAAAATGGTAGGGGGATAAATATGAAAGACCTATTGGAAAAGACTAGAATTATTAATAAACTAATTCAGCGTGCTGCAGGAAATCCTGTTGATTTTGAAGAAATGGCTAAAGTTTTAAGTCAAGCTGTTGAGGCTAATTGTTATATTGTAGGTAGACGGGGACGAATTTTGGGCTATTGTTTTATGCTTGGTTTTGCTTGCGGAATTATGGAAGAGATTGTTATTCATTCAGAACGTTTTCCTGAAAGTTATAATGATGGTCTGATGAAGATCCTAGAAACTACGGCAAATTCAACGCAAGTCGCCAACGGGTGTGTTTTTAGTGATAATGAGCGTTGTCGTTTTAATAATAAAATAACAACGATTATACCAATTCTCGGTGGAGGAGAACGTGTTGGATCACTTGTTTTAGCTAAATATGACCAAGAGTTTACTGATGAAGATCTAATATTGGCAGAGTACGGGGGTACCGTGGTAGGAATGGAGATTCTTCGGGTTAAAGCTGAAAGAGCCGAGGAAGAGGCTCGTAAAAAAGCCTCTGTTCAAATTGCAGTAGGTACCTTGTCCTATTCGGAATTAGAAGCAGTGGAACACATTTTCGCCGAATTAGGGGGTAGTGACGGGTTACTGGTTGCTAGTAGAATAGCTGATCGAGTAGGGATTACGCGTTCAGTTATTGTTAATGCTCTGCGCAAATTCGAATCAGCGGGTGTGATAGAATCAAAGTCCTTGGGAATGAAGGGCACCTATATTCGTGTGCTGAACGATTATTTGCTGGATGAATTGGATAAGCATATTAAGCATAATCACCTCTAGTATTTAATTCATAATTCGTTATTTCGTTTCGAACCACGAACATCGAACATCGAATATCGATAAAGGGTGGTGTTTTTCGGTGGAAGATCATGATTATGTTTATAAAATGGGATCACTAATACTTCCAGGGCTAGTCTTCTTAATTGTTTATCCCATGACCGTAGGTGTAGTTTACCTAGTAACTAAATTCTCAAAGTTAGAACTTCAAATGTTAATTCTGCTTTATGTAATAACAGCCTTGGGCATTTTGGGGTTGTGGGTTTTTGCTAAAAGTAAACATGTCTTGATTGAAGATCAAGTAATTATTTTTAAATCAATTTTAGGGGAATATACGTTAGAACCCGCTGATGTGCGGAGAGTAGTTTTCTATTGGAATGCCAAAGGACAAGAAATCGCTCAAATCTGGACTAAACGTAAGACTTTTTACTTAAGTGAATTTTATTTTCCCTTTCCAGAACTAATGAGCGACTTAGAGGGCTTTATTGAGGAGAATGCCATTCGAACTAATCTTACTGGTCGAGTGACTGGGTAAGAAATTGGGAAGAAATTTTATCCCTTGCAGTGCTAGGTAAAATATGTTATTATATTCAAAGTGTGACTTTATAACACACGCAGCGTGATTAAAGTATCAGTTCCCCGTCGAAAGCGGGGGGTACTTGAGATGAACCTGCGGAGGAAAAAAACTAAGAAAGGAGGTGTAACACATGGCTGTAATTTCTATGAAGCAATTACTTGAAGCCGGTGTTCACTTCGGTCATCAAACTCGTCGGTGGAATCCTAAAATGGCACGTTATATTTTTACCGAGCGTAATGGAATCTACATTATTGATCTGCAAAAGACAGTCAAAAAGGTAGATGAGGCTTTTAATTTCGTGCGTAACCTCGCCGCTGAAGGTGGAACCATGTTATTCGTCGGTACCAAGAAGCAAGCACAAGAGTCTGTCAAAGAGGAAGCCGAACGTTGCGGTATGTATTATGTCAATGAACGATGGTTGGGTGGTATGTTAACTAACTTTCAGACGATCCAGAAAAGGGTTGATCGTTTACGTGTACTTGAACGAATGGAAGCCGAGAGTGTTTTTGAAGTGTTACCTAAAAAAGAAGTAGCGGCTCTTCGTCATGAAATGGATAAATTAGAACGCTTTTTAGGTGGAATTAAAAACATGAAGAGGTTGCCGAGTGCTTTATTTATCGTTGATCCTCGTAAAGAAAGGATTGCGGTAGCAGAAGCTCGCCGTTTGAATATTCCCATTGTCGGTATTGTAGATACGAACTGCGATCCCGACGAAATTGATGTGGTAATTCCTGCCAATGATGATGCGATTCGTGCGGTACGATTGTTAACCGGTAGAATGGCTGATGCTATTATCGAGGGTCAACAAGGTAATGAAGATGATCAGGAAATTGAACAATTAGTCGCAGAGTGAACTCAGAATAAAGTCAAGGGGCAGGGGGGAAGGGGTTGTTTAGGCTCCCTTGTGCTCCTGCCCTTTTTATCTAAAAAAGATTTACTACATATCAGGGTTTGGAGGGTTAAAAATAATGGCCGAGATTAATGCTGCCCAAGTAAAAGAACTTAGAGAGAAAACTGGTGCCGGAATGATGGATTGTAAGAAGGCACTTACTCAGTGTGAAGGTGACTTGCCTAAAGCAATTGATTTTTTGCGAGAAAAGGGTTTAGCGGCTGCAGCAAAAAAAGAGAGTAGGATAGCCGCAGAGGGCTTAGTTGAAGCCTATATTCACGGTGGAGGACGCATAGGAGTCTTGGTAGAAGTTAATTGTGAGACAGATTTTGTAGCTCGTGGGGAGGAATTCAAAGCTTTGGCACGAGATATTGCTATGCAAATCGCTGCCGCTAACCCGCTTTACTTAGTGAAGTCTGATGTCCCAGTTGAAACTATTCAACATGAAAAAGATATCTTGCGAGCCCAAGCCCTAAATGAGGGTAAACCTGAAAAAATTGTTGATAAAATGGTTGAAGGACGGATTGAAAAATATTATAAAGAAGTTTGTTTAATGGAACAGGCTTTCGTCAAGGATCCTGATAAGAGTATGACTGACTTGATTTTGTCGAAAGTATCTAAAATAGGGGAAAAAATTGTTGTTCGTCGGTTTAATCGCTTTGAATTGGGTGAAGGCTTGGAAAAGCGTTCAGATGATTTTGCTGCTGAAGTTATGAGTCAAATAAATAGGTAGGTACAACCTGCCAAAAGAGAACACTTTTGGTGTTCTCTTTTCAAATAAGAGAGGATTTCTCTTAAACGTGTAGAAATACTAAAGAATGGGGGTTTAGTATGGAAAAACCACGCTACAAACGAATTGTTCTTAAAATAAGTGGAGAAGCTCTTGCTGGGGATCAAGGTTATGGTATTGTGCATGAT
>JBAQMG010000079.1:0-5340 GCA_049302575.1 Desulfitobacteriaceae bacterium
GTCGAACTCGGCTTCGCCTCGTTTCGGGGTTTGCTCTGACCCACTCAAGATTCGACAAATTATACATAATTATAAAGAATCCCTAGAAGCCAGTAAACTCAGGCATTCCAGGGATTCTTTAATGTAACACAATGCAATTGTGTTACATTCACGGAAAGAGTCAATATTACAGCATGGCCATATGTGTTTCTGAATAAAATACCTGACCTGTAGTTTAACAGCTCAGGTTATAGTATAATATTTACAAATGGGTAGGTGATATTCATTGGAAACGGAGATCAGCGGACATAATAACGATATCATTATGAAGGCCACCGCAGCGATGTTCAAGGACAAGACGCTGGAAGTGTTCGGACTTAAGACGGCGAAGATTGTGGACATCATGCCCACGGTCTTACCTGTAGTGGAGGCCAAAGAGAAGCGGGTTGATTTTGTATTTCTCTTAGAAGACGATACCCTGCTCCACTTGGAATTCCAAACCACAGTCCCTGAGGATCTCCTGCGGCGAGTTGCCTACTACGGGGCTAGAATAGTAGAAAGACACAACTTGGAGGTCAACACCGCCGTAATCTATTCAGGTCGAATCGAAAGTGCTCCCGAACTACTGGAAAAAGGATCGCTATGCTACAGAGTCACCAATGTCTTTCTCAAGAGCATGGACGGCGATGCAGAATATAATAGGATAAAGACCCTGCTTGAGCAAGGGCTGGAATTAGAAGAAGCAGATCTATGGAAACTGATCCTTCTGCCCTTAATGAAGAGTCAACAATCCGAAGCGGAGATGACCATTAAAGCAGCGCAATTGGCTAAATCAGCCAATTCCCAATTAACCGACTTTGTCATAGGATCAATCATAGCCATTACTGACAAATTCTTACCCGAAGACTATAAGAAAAAATTACTGGAGGTATTAAGCATGACTCAGATTGAAGAATGGATAAGAGAAGAAGGCAAGGTAGAAGGTAAGGTAGAAGGTAAGGTAGAAGGTAAGCATGAAGATGCCCGCAACGCATTAATTGAGGGGATAGAACCAATAATTGTTGCTAAAATTACGGGATTACCTCTGACAACAATCCAGAAAATCAAAGCGGACCTGACTAACTAAGGGGAACGCCGGGAAGAACGCCGGGGACGGTTCCTGTCGTTCCAAGGTGAAGAACGAAATCGCTGCGCGATGACTTATTTTCAACACGCTCCATGTGAGATAAAATTATCACATGCACATGGAGGAACCCCGTGCCTGACACTAACTTATTAACTTATTGTTCAGCTTGTACTTGGTGACAGTGCACTACCGCGTATTTCAACTTGCCATAGTGCTCATTATGGGACGCAAAGCCAAAAATATAATAAATCAGCAGCCCTAAGCTGCTGATTTATTATATCTCGTTAATTGTTAATACCAAGTTGGTCTTTTAATGCATTTTGTAGGACTTGTGAAAAATTGACGTTGTTTACCTCTGCAATAGTGTTTAACCATGCGGGGATCGTTAGAGTTTTCTTGATCGCTTTATTTCCGTGCTTCTGAGAGTATTCCTCTAAATCAACACCGATGAGGCTAACAAAGCCATTCTCATATTCATCAGGGATCACGTTTTTAATATTTGAGGCTTTGGGTAATTGGTTATTTTCTTCCACTGAAGTTAATAGCCAACCTGAAGAGGCGTCGACTGCCATTTCCATAGCGTCAGCTAAGGTGTCTCCCTCGGTTACGCATCCTGGTAAATCGGGAAAAACTACAGTATAGCCACCTTCTTCACAGGGGTAAAAGCAAGCTGGATAAATCAGTTTCATATGATATTCTCCTTCCTAATTAATATAGTTAATTTATCAAATTCCTTTGCAAGGGAGACTATTTCAACCCCGCTTGTTTTAGGATAGAATTTGCTGTTTTGGTTTTTAAGTCAGTGTTGTGAAATGGTATCGTAACTTTTCCGGGCTTTGTTGGATGTTTGTAATGGTGGTGCGAACCTTTTGTGTCCACGTATTGCCACCCATCATCTTTGAGTGTTTTTTCAAGTTCCCGGAATCGCATTCGTTTTACCTCCCCACATAAATAAATTAATTATAACACGTGCAGTACGTATTATAAAGAGGCTTCTTTAAAAGGCTGCCCGTGCCTGACACCAACTTATCAACTTATTGTTTAGCTTGTGGTACGCCAAGCAAGTTCGGTTATTGTCTGGCAGGGTGAAAGTCCTTGCAGGGAAAGGTTTAGCCAACCACCCTTATCAAGTGTTGCGCCGAAACGGGAGACCGCTAGGTGAAGTGTACACAGAGCACCATGTAGGCCACAGGGAGCCGTATCTCCTGAAGCATATTCAGCCCCGTTATAAATAGTCTGGAAACAGACAAAGAACAGATGACGACGTGGTCACAAGCATGGAAGTCCAAGCAAAGAAACCGTCTAACGGCAAGGTTTCAGAGGGTCTGTCGGGGTCTAAGAACGTGGCATGTATGGAAAGATGAACCGGGAACTTGGGAGGTACCCTGAAGCTCCTGTTGTAAAGATAGGTAGGCCGGACAATTGAAAAAGAGGAAGGCCAATGGTATTTCAGGGATTCGGATTCATTCATAGTACTCCGAGGACGGGAAAGCCGGCTACATGGGGAAGGGATGGACAAAAGTATGCAGCCTGTAAAGGAAACCAGCTCCGGACATGTAGGATCGGGAAAATGCTGGCAAACCTCCCCGCGGGGAATAGCAAAGAAGGCAACAGAAAACAAAGACCACCGGTTTGGAAACTTATATCGACTGCTCAACGTCGAATCACTGCGTGAAGCCTTCTATGACCTTAAGAAGAAAGCTGCAGCGGGAGTTGACAAAATAACAGCTGAAGAATACGCCAAAGAATTGGAAAGCAACCTTGGTGAGCTAGAAGAGCAGTTGAAAAGCAAACAATACCGGGCGAAGTTAGTGCGCAGAGTGTACATCGACAAAGGCGACGGAAAGAAAAGACCGTTGGGAATACCAACCGTATCTGATAAAATAACCCAACGTGCGGCGGCGAGAATTCTAGAAGCTATCTATGAGACCGAATTCAGTGCTCACAGCTATGGATATCGTCCTCATACGGGAGCACAAAAAGCAGTAAAAGACTTAACCAAGGAACTAAACTGTGGGAAATATGGTTACGTCGTGGAAGCAGACATCCGAAAGTTTTTTAATGCTATTGATCATGATTGGCTCATCCGAATGCTAGAATTGCGCATAGCAGATAAAGCATTTTTGAGACTGATCAAGAAATGGCTAAAAGCAGGAGTTTTGGATACCGATGGAATGGTTAAACATCCAGTAACTGGATGCCAGCAGGGCGGGGTCATCAGTCCAATTCTAGCGAACAGCTACCTACATTATGCACTGGATTTATGGTTTGAAAAGAGAGTACAGCAGTCTTGCGAAGGTATGACCTATATCTGCAGATATGCAGATGACTTCGTGTGCGCCTTTCAATTTAAACAAGAAGCAGTGAAATTTTACAAAGACCTAGGAGAACGCTTAGAAAAATTCGGACTGGAACTGGCGCAGGAAAAAACCAACATCATAATCTTTTCACGATTTCGCCAAGAAGAAAAGACAAAGTTTGAGTTCCTGGGTTTTGAATTTCGCTGGGGAGTATCCCGCAAAGGAAAGGCCATCATCAAACGACGCACAGCACCAGGGAAATTAAGGAAATCAATAATAGCATTCACAGGATGGTGCAAAGAGATGCGATGTAAGCGTTTGAGAAAGCTCTTTCCCAAACTCATAGCAAAACTGCGAGGATATACCAACTATTATGGGCTAAGGGGAAACTACAGAAGTTTAAGCAAGTTTTATGAACACGTAAAGAGAATTCTTTACAAATGGCTTAACCGAAGAAGTCAGCGACGTAGTTTCAAACTAGTCGAGTTTGACGCATGTTGGGAAAGATATGGAGTTCCAAAACCAAGAATTGTCGAGTCTGATCTAGTACAACTTCACTTTGATTTTTGATGCCGGAAATACGGAAGCGAGTACTTTTGAAGATCCTGGTGCGGGAAATCCGCACACCGGGATCTGTGCGGGGAGTGCCGGGTAACCAGTGCTTCTACCGTGACAAAACTAGGGTTCGATGTTGTAGGTACGAGAAGTATACTCAAAGCTTTGCGTAAAAATTGCTCTCTCACAGAGGCTGATAGATAGTAAACTGAAACAAGACTCTTACTGAACGTAAGAGGTGTTATCGGACGCAGTGGTCAACTATAAAAGCACTGAACGGTCACCTGATCAGACCATCTACTAATCCTAATCAAATCTTTGGTCAGTTACGTTTATTTGTCTCCCAAAACATGGTATAATATGGGCGTGTATGTTTTGGAGAGGGTGATTAGGACATGAATTCTCTTGAAAAGTTTAAGTATTGGGAATGCAAAGCGAACTACGATCTTGAAACAGCAAGAGTTATGTTGCAATCAGGAAGATATCTATACGTAGCGTTTATGGCGCAGCAGGCTACTGAAAAACTTGTTAAAGGTCTTTATGTTTTATATATTGATCGGGAACCGACTCGAACTCATAATATCTGGTTGATTTTCAAGGGGTTAATGGAAGTGGAACAATTTGGGTATGAAACTGGAAATCATGTATTTGATAAAGCGCAGGAATATAAACCTTTCTTTTCAGATCTACTGTTTTATTACATCTCTGAAAGATATCCTGATTATAAACGACAACTATCCTCAAATATTACTGAAACAAGGGCAAAAGAAGTGCTTAATAAGACTGAGGAGGTGTTTGTATGGCTTCAGTCCCTCAGTCAATTCAAGAAATAATATCTGATTATCTGCAAAGGGTTGGTGATCAGATAAAAATTGATAAGGTTATACTTTTCGGTTCATATGCCAAAGGACAGTTTTCTAGCGATAGTGACATTGATTTGGCGGTCTTTTCAGACGATTTTATTGGGATGGAGCCTATTGAAAGGTTTAGGTTCTTGTTTTTACAGGCAGCGGATTCCGGATTAGATTTACAACCCCTAGCATTTACAATAAGTGACCTCACTGAACCTTTTGGACTTGTCGCAGAGATATTAAAGACTGGACAAGAAATAGCTATTACTAAGTAATCTAAGAGTTGTGGCGGTTGCGCCTTGCTAAGCTCAAGTAGCACATGCGGTTTGAAATAACCGCCTTGACAAAGCCTAACCAGCAGTCAAGTACCGAGTCTTGCGTGGTGTATGGTAACAGGTACTGCGAAGCGTAGACAGGAAGATAGAAGGTGGCGATGAAAAAAACAAAGACCTGCTCATTGCCCTGCTTAGTGCCATACTCGGGTTGCCTAAGGAAGATTTTGAGGGTCTGGAAATAATCAATAGTGAGC
>JBAQMG010000080.1:0-11779 GCA_049302575.1 Desulfitobacteriaceae bacterium
GTGTGTGCACACCTTATGATCGTATCATAACTCAAATACAAGTACTTTGGCAAGGGTATTTATTATTGAATCTTGTATACTTTCTAAAAATATAGTTGCAAGTCAAACTTTTGGGATATTCTTTCCATAGAAAATTTCTGCCATCTCCCTCTTTAGTCTTTGCTTGATCCGTTTCTTCTCACTTGGTGGGAGTTCTTTTTTTTCCATGTCGAATAAATAATTATCCAAATCAAAGTCTTTTAAGATCATCTTCGTATGAAAAATATTTTCCTGATAGACATTAACATCAATCATTTGATAGAGATCTCGCTTTTCTTTGGCGAGATAGTTTTGGATGGAATATATTTTATGATCAATAAAAAACTTCTTTCCATCAATATTTCTTGTAAATCCCCGAACTCGGTAGTCAATGATGGCAATATCCGAAGAAAAATTAGCCACAAGGTAATTCAGTGCGGTCAATGGGGAAATTTTACCACAAGTTGAGACATCAATATCTGCTCTAAAGGTACTGATTCCTTTATTGGGGTGACTTTCAGGGTAAGTGTGTACAGTAATATGACTTTTATCTAAATGAGCGACAACTGCCTCAGGCAAAGGTTCTGTAGTATTTAAAGCATCAGTTTCCGCCGAGGTATCCCCTCCCTCGGAAATAAGCATGGTAACACTTGCCCCTTGGGGATCATAATCTTGTTTGGCAATATTCAAAACACGCGCACCGATCAGGCTGGCTACATGCAGGAGAATACTGGCAAGGCGATCTGCATTATATTCTTCATCAATGTATTCAATATAAGCTTGTCTTTGCTCAGGTGACTTAGCATAGCAAATATCATACATATTAAAGCTGAGGGTTTTTGTTAGGTTATTAAAACCGTATAATTTTAGTTTTTTGAGTGGTTTAATTTCCATTTTTATCCTCCAAAAATTATAATCATCATAAGGTGTTAGGCTACTATTTTCAATTAGAATTCGAAATTTATTTCTAGGATAAATCAAGTACACCGATTATTATACATCTTTCATCACGATTCTTGGAGATGTTTTTTTATGGTTATATAGGTTCTTTTAAGGGTATTGGTCTTGAATAGGCAAAAATAAAGAGCGAACTCGCTTCGCTCAATGATTCAGTGTGGGTCTCTAACCACCCCCCCACTGAATCATAAGGTATAATGATGAATTCGGCACTTGGTTAAATAAATAGGTCTAAAAAATTACAAACGGACTCATAGCTTGTTGATTGAGCTCGCTAAGTATCCAGCCCCAAACCCATTGTCAATGTTAACTACGCCAACCCCGCTGGCACAGCTGTTAAGCATTGCCAGCAAAGCGGCCAGCCCACCGAAACTTGCGCCGTAACCCACACTAGTGGGAACGGCTATTACTGGTTTATCCACAAGCCCACCAACAACACTGACCAAGGCACCCTCCATCCCTGCAACCACAATGATAACTCGGGCAGCTAAAAGCTTGTCAGTTTGGCTTAGTAAACGGTGAATACCAGCTACACCCGTATCGTAAAGGCGTTCTACATGATTTCCCATCACTTCCGCCGTAACTGCCGCTTCCTCAGCAACGGGCATATCAGAAGTTCCCGCGCTTATCACAAGAATATGCCCATGTCTCTCCTGCATGCCCCGTTCGAGAGTTATCAGGCGGGCTAGTTCATAATACTTAGCCTGCGGGATTTCTGCTTGTACAGCCTTAAAAACCTCAGGATTGGACCTAGTCGCCAGAATATTGTTCTCCGTCTGGACTGAGATTGATTTGAAGATGGACACAACCTGCTCGGTAGTCTTACTGGCGCAATAGATCACCTCTGGGAATCCCTGTCTTAGTTGTCGGTGATGATCCACTTTGGCAAAACCCAAGTCCTCGTAAGGCAAGCCCTTTAATCTTTCCAACCCTTCATCGACACTGATTTCATCGTGCCTGATATTATTAAGTAACTGGCGTAAACTCTGCTCGTTCAAAGTCTTTTTCCCCCATTTGTACCACCAATACTACTCGATTGAGAGCTTATCAGTGAATAAAATCATAAGTTTTTTCGAATTTTTAATTTTCAGGAAAAATTATGTTCAAATCTATTTCAAATTCTGAAAATAGAGATACTCCACGATATCCTTATATTACCACAGCACATTCTTTTCATCTACACTAATGTTCCGTGGCAGCTTCCTTTCTCTACTCTAATCGGTTGTTGCCAAAGGTTTTTTGATTTAAGGGGTGTATAAATGCTTTAAGTACAGTACAGAGTACAATTAAGATATTTAAAACCAACAGATGGAAACAGTTAGATATTTAGATAAAGACACAGAATTATTTACAGTTGGAATGGTTACTATGTACTCCAGAATACTTATTTATTATGATGTTTACAAAATTAGTTATAGTAACAAAAATTCAGTAAGGGTGATAACCATAAATAATGACAATAATCTTCGAAGCAAAATGGCACGCACTTACGAGCAACCCACCCTCAGTTGCGATCAAAACCGAGACGAAAAACTATTTACTGCAGATCATAAAGAAACACCATCCGAAATTAATGATATTTACGGATGATGTATACGGAACGTTTGTCGATAACTTCCATTCGTTCATGGCTGATTTACCCTTTAATACGCTTGGAGTTTACTCGTTCTCCAAATATTTTGGGGCTACTGGTTGGCGTCTAGGGGTTATTGTCGTTCATCAAGCTAATGTATTTGATCAATTGCTGCAAAGAAACTGTTTCTTTTGTTTTTTAATTCCTACGTTAAATGTGTTCATCCACTGAGTACTTTCTTACTTATTTTGCCAAGGTATCTTTCATGGTGTTAAATTCGTCCGTTGTGATTTCGCTACGAGCATAGCGTTCTTTTATTATATCTAAAGCCTTATCGTCCCTTTTACAACAGCTACTATGCTTACCATTATTCTTATAATCCCAGACAAAATACAATCCAACTAAAAAAATTAAAATACCGATCATTAATTATCCCTCCATTCTGAGCTCCAGCCCCAATTTTGTGTTTTTGGTTAGAACTTTACTTTTAGGATTTCGGACTTGGACTTGGAGCTGGAGCTGGACTTGGAGCTGGAGCTGGATTCGGGTTTGGTTGAGGGTTTTGATTTTTATTGGGATTTACATTGAACCCTCTTTGATGATCCCTAAACCCATAGCCACCCATCATACCTCGCTGATTTAACATTCTTTGCCCTGTATTAGTACCGTATCGATTATGTTCATAACACCGAAAGGTAACTGAACCTATCGACACCCCAACACCCAAAATCATTAATAGAATACCCGCGATCAATTTTGTCTTTTTCACTTAAGCCCCTCCTCTCAATTTTTTTCCTTTGACTAATTATAGTCTCCTTTTAATTTAAATTGATGGTTTATTTGTGAACTATTTATGAAGATTTCACATATTCATACTACTTCATTATCTAAATTTGCTCCACTGAACTGACTGTTATAAAGTTCTGCATAAAAACCTTTCTGAGCTAGAAGCTCATTATGGCTACCCATTTCAATAATACTCCCTTTGTTCATAACCAGTATCAATTCTGCATCTCTAATCGTAGAAAGTCTATGCGCAATTACAAAGCTAGTTCTTCCGTGCATAAGCTCAGTCATAGCCTTTTGAATATAAACCTCAGTTCTTGAGTCAACACTACTTGTAGCCTCGTCAAGAATTAAGATTGCTGGATCTGCCAGGATTGCCCGCGCAATCGTTAGAAGTTGTTTTTGACCCTGCGAAATATTCGAAGCTTCCTCATTTAAGATGGTATTGTAGCCATCAGGCAGTGTTTTAATGAAGTGATGGGCATGAGCAGCTCTTGTTGCTTGCATAACCTCTTCTTCTGTCGCACCTTCACGCCCATAAGCTATATTCTCCATAATAGTACCGTTAAAGAGCCAGGTATCTTGAAGCACCATGCCGAACATACTGCGTAAAGCACCACGCTTGATATCTCTGATATCAACTCCATCTATCGATATTTTACCAGCATTTAGTTCATAGAACCGCATTAATAGATTAACAAGTGTCGTTTTACCCGCACCAGTTGGCCCAACGATAGCGATTGTATGTCCCTGTTTGACATCAATATTCATGTTCTTTATAAGTGGTTCTTCTTCTTTATAGCTGAAATCTACATTTTCAAATCTTACTTCTCCCTTAGGGAAGGCTATTACTTTAGCATCAGCACGATCCGACAATTCTTCACCCTCATCTAGCAGTTCAAAGACACGTTCAGCAGATGCCACAGTCGATTGAATAATGTTGGCTATATTAGCGGTCTGAACGATTGGCATAGTGAATTGTCTGGAATATTGAATAAATGCTAGAATATCGCCAATTGTGATGGTACCCCTTGTGGCGAAAATACCACCGACGACACAGATAATGACATAGCCGAGATTACCGACAAATCTCATTAAAGGCATTATTATCCCTGAAATAAACTGTGCGTTATAGCCAGCAGTATAGAGTTTAGCATTTATAGAATTAAAGGTTGCGATGGATTCATCCTCACGGCCGTAAGCCTTAACTAGTTTGTGCCCAGTGTACATTTCTTCAACATGCCCATTAAGTTCTCCGAGTGATTTTTGCTGAGCAGCAAAGTGTTTTTGAGAATGTTTGGCAATATTCATGGTTACTACGACATATAGTGGGAGAGTTAAAATAACAATAACTGTTAATAACGGGCTTATTGAAAGCATCATCACAACAACACCGATAATCGTTACAATAGAAGTAATCAGTTGGGTAAGACTTTGCTGTAGCGTAGTTGAGATATTATCAAAGTCGTTGGTAACACGGCTCAAAATCTCCCCATGTGTTCTTGCATCAAAGAACTTAAGAGGCAAGCGTGAAAGCTTCTCATCAACTTCCTTACGCATCTTATAAACCGTTCTTTGGGCAACTCCAGCCATAATATATTGTTGCAAATAACTAAATGCCGCACTAATAAGATATAACCCTAAAAGAATTAAGACGATCTGACCAATATACGTGAAATCCATGCTTGGAATAGGCTGCTGCAGCTTCAGCGCCATCATTTTGGCTCCAAAACCTTCTGCTATCTTTGTGATCGCCTTACCCATGATTTTGGGACCAATAATACTAAAAATTGTGCTCAGAATTGCAAATATAAATACTGCAATAAATTTAGTTCTCTGAGGCTTTAAATATCTAAGCAGCCTGAAAAGTGTTCCCTTGAAATTTTTTGCTTTTTCTACTGGTTTTCCAAAGGATCCCCTCACCCCCCCGTCTTTTCCACCAAAACCCTCTCGGTATTTATCATCTTTACGTTCTTCACTCACGCTAATTCCTCCTCTGAAAGCTGTGAAGCTACAATCTCACGATATACTTTACAGGTATTTAACAGTTCTTTATGCGTTCCCATGCCAGATATCTGTCCATCATCTAAGACTATAATCCTATCAGCCTCCCTAACCGTTGAAACACTTTGAGCAATAATAAAAATCGTAGCATCCGCAATTTCAGGCTTAAGAGCTGCCCGCAGCTTGGCATCCGTTTTAAAATCCAGTGCAGAAAAACTATCGTCAAAAATATAAATCTCAGCTTTTCTAATTAAAGCACGGGCAATTGAGAGACGTTGCTTCTGTCCTCCAGAAACATTGGTTCCCCCCTGAGCAATATGATGCTCAAAGCCTGCTTCTATCCCTAAGACAAACTCTGTTGCTTGCGCAACATAAGCTGCATGCTCAATCTCTTCCATGGTGGCATCTTCTTTGCCATATTTTATATTTTCGGCTATGGTACCCGAAAAAAGCACTGTTTTTTGAGGGACAAAACCAATCTTAGCTCGAAGCGCTTTCTGACTCATTTCTCGAACATCGATTCCATCAACCAAAACACTGCCGCTCTCAACATCATAAAAACGTGTAATTAAATTAATCAACGTGGATTTCCCTGAACCAGTCCCTCCAATAATTGCTGTCAGTTCCCCTGGTTTGGCGCTAAAGGTTATATTGTTAAGGGCTGATTGGTCTGCGCCAGGGTATCTAAAATAAACTTCCTTAAATTCCACAAAACCCCTTTTGCTGTTCGCCAATTTTGATTTTTTAGGATCAATGATGTCAAGCTTTGTTTCAAGAACTTCATTAATTCTCACTGCTGAAACCTGAGCACGTGGTACCATGATAAATAACATAACCAGCATGAGTAATGAGAATAATATTTGAGTAGCATATTGAATAAATGCTAAAAGTGATCCAATCTGCATTGTTCCATCTTCTATTCTAAGTGCACCAAACCAAACAAGTGCCACAGTTGTTAAGTTCATAATCAGCATCATTACCGGCATTAATACAGCCATGATTATATTGACTTTAATTGCATTGTCCATAAGATCTGCGTTGGCCTCATCAAACCGCACTTTTTCTTTATCAATGCGATTAAAAGCACGTACGACTCTGATACCCGTAAGATTTTCCCGCAAAACAAGATTTAATTTATCTATTTTTTCCTGCATTACCTTAAATAAAGGCATACCTTTCATTAAGGTAACACCAATGATACCGAACAGGATTGGAATTGCAACCACAAGTACCCAGGCTAAAGCCGCATCCTGCTGCAAAGCCATAATAACTCCACCAATACAAGTTAAAGGCGCAGTAATCATCATACTTAAGATCAAAACCGATACTTGCTGAATTTGAGTTACATCATTAGTAGTTCTTGTAATCAGTGTGGCAGTCCCAAATTTATCAAACTCATGCAAGGAAAAAGTCTCAACTTTGGCAAAAAGCTTTTCACGCAATATTTTTCCAAAACCTATAGCTGTTTTTGAAGAGAGGTAGGTCGCTATAATCGCGCATAAAGTTCCTCCAGCTGCAATGAGTAACATGAAACCACCAATTTTAACAATATAATTAACATCTTTGTTCGCTAAACCTTTGTCAACAATATCTGCCATTAAGGTGGGTAAATAGAGATCTGAAAGTACTTGTGCAAAAAGAAGTACGATAATGACAGTTATATATGCTGTATATTGTCTTAAAAATCTATACAATCTAATCATTAACTATCAATCTCCAATCTTTAGTGATCTACCTGAGTAACGATCTTGAAAGCTTGATTATTTTCAAATAATTGACTTATTCTAGTTATTAATATACTTATAAACAACACCTTATTTAACCTTTTCATCAAAATTAGTTTGATCCATCTCTGTTTCTGTCATATATTTTGGCTTATAGTCTGGCTTATAGTCTGGCTTAAATCAGGCAAATTGATACCAAACTTTGGCTCACCTGCGAATGTCAAGATATCATTTTGTTCAATCTTTTATACAGATATTATCCCATCTTTGATGTTTGACCTTCCAAAGCTATAAATTTTGATCTGTTTCGCTTTCATCAATGTTGACCCCCAATAATAAAAGAACCGAAAGATTGACCTTCAGTTCGAGATTTCCTTTTTATTATAGCAGAAATATTTCCGGCCTAACCACCACTGTCCGCTTCCACCACATATTGCTGTCCCATCTGCTGGAAGGGGTTATACCCAAACCATCCGAAGTGAAGTCAATCGTACCGTTGATTGACAAGTTCTCAGCACTATTCTCTATGTAAACCAATCTGGGTTGAGCTGGGTTAGCTTGCTTTAAGAATTTCACTTCTGCTTTTTTCGAAAGCCAAGCTGCGCACTCCCTTGCAATTGCAGCTTGCTTAATTTCATTCCTTAATTTGATTTCAAACTCATTCCCCGAGAGCTTTGAGCGTTGCAGCAATAATTATTTTTGGTTTTTAAGCTTGAACATATTACGTGGTAGAAATAGCAGCTATTTCGGAATTCAATTCCGTAATGTTCGGCAGGGCAAAGCTTTTTTAACGTATTCCGATCTTTTTCAAATCCACCGCTGGCCATCTCCCGCCGAGTTCCTGTTGTCGGACAATAGCAGTACACATTGCCTTTGTAGTTATAGACTGCGTTGTCTTTGCCAGTAAGCAAGTATGTTCCTTCGCCGTCTTTCCACATATTACGTATATCTATGACTGGTTTGATTTGATGGTTATCCCAGCACTTTTCAATAAACTTTGTGTCATCGTAGCCCTTGTCCCACCTGACTTCTTGAACAAAGCTAAAAGCTCACTAAGTAGCTGGGGCGATTCTTCTGGATCTATCCTAAACTGTTCAGGCGTTTTTTCCGCGAGGTTCAATAAGTATTTTAACTTTTCAAAATTTTGACAAATAAATGATTAGTGTGCTATATAATTACTCAATTTCTCTACAAATTTCATAAATTCGGTGAGCTTCTCTATAAGATTAATTGTCAATAAATCTATACCTTTCGCTAATGGTTCCATCTTGCGCCAACGCAACTCCGAGCCATAGGCATGCCGAAACATATGTCGAAAACGTCGATATTCATCTAATTCCTCAGCTAAGTCCCGTGAAATGATACATGGTCGAATATCAGGGATCTCAAGTGTCATAGACCGTATTAACTCCCGATGGTAATCACCACCTAAGTCCAGACCCCCATCGAAGGATTTAAAAATTCGCTGAAAAATAGACTCGACGCCTGTGTAAAAATGATGTAAATACCCCCCGCAGGCCATCAAGTCAGATCCACGCACCAGAGCCTTCTCGTCTTCCAAAAGTAGGGTTATCTCATGTATGTCTTTAGCAATTTTCCGTATTGAAGTTAAATCATCCTTAATATCCACTATAAGCCTTTTGTATTGTGCCCTTTTCTTTTCTTCACTCGTCATATCCTTACCCCATCCCTCACAATACGTTCTTTCATAGAATCCTGGGCAAATTCAAATTGTATAAAATCCAGAGGAATCGGTTCAACAATATCTTCTGCAATCCGGTATGCCTTAAAATAATGCTCCTCTAGTAATCCCTTTACAGCAATGTCAATATCAGACCCCAACTCAAACATATCCGTCGTAAGTGAACCAAAAAGATAAACCTCCACATTGGGAAATGAATCACGAAGAGCCTTGGCAACCTTCTCCGCTTTTTCTCGAGCTTCCAGATAGTAATACAGGCGTTTTTGTTCCTCACCCTCAATTTTTAATTTATTCCCAGCGACATATGGGGATATATCCATAACCAGTGCCTCCATTACGAATATTTCCTATATATACCATACCATACCATACCATACCATACCATAACTCAGACAATCTAACAATAGACCACATAATTCTCCCCGAGCTGTAGATTCAAAGACTCCTAATTTACTCGGAGCTAAAGGGAGCCAAAGGGACGTTTTCTTTACCATATATCTGAAAGAATAAGTATTGCGCTCAGATTGTTCATGAAGTGCTTTAGTATATAAAATTATGCATCAAGCAACCGCTAAAGTTGTCAAGAGTGCAAATATTGAATGAGATGGTAAACAAAACGTCCCCGTGTCACCATAACTTTATTCCCTTGAGACAACAACAACAAGATGTTGTTCCGCTCCGTCTACTCCACCGTCACGCTCTTCGCCAAATTCCTCGGCTTATCAACATCACAACCCCTAGCCACCGAAGCGTAATAAGCCAACAATTGCAGCGGAATGACTGTTAATATCGGTGAAAGTTCCGCTAGTGTCTCAGGAATATAAATCACTTGATCCACAGATTTAATCAGATCCTTATTTCCTTTAAAAGTAATTCCAATCACCTTGGCATCACGAGCTTTGACTTCTTTAATGTTGGACACGGTCTTTTCATAGACTTCCATTTGCGTTGCCAACGCTATCACCGGCGTATTTTCCGTGATCAAGGCCAGTGTACCGTGTTTCAACTCCCCTGCCGCATAAGCTTCGGCATGAATGTAGGAAATCTCTTTTAATTTGAGAGAGCCCTCCATCGATACAGCCCAATCTAGGCTGCGTCCGATAAAAAACACATCATCAACCTTAATAAAGGTTTGAGCCAAGTCCTTAATAATACTCACTTGGTCTAGGATTTCCTGGGCTTGAGCCGGAATCTTCTTCAGAGCTTTGATAATCTCCTGTATCTTCTCTAAAGGCAGAGTGCCTCGGGCTTCGGCCAAAAATAACGCTAACAAAACCATCCCTTCTAATTGAGTGGTATAAGCTTTAGTCGAGGCCACGGAAATTTCCGGACCAGCCCAGGTGTAGATTACATCGTTAGCCTCACGAGCGACCGAACTTGAAACGACGTTAGTTACCGCTACTACCCGAGCACCTCGCTTTTTAGCTTCCCTCAAAGCTGCCAAAGTATCTGCTGTTTCTCCTGATTGGCTTATTACGACAACTAAAGTATGTTCATTGATTAAAGGGGAACGGTAACGGAACTCTGAAGCAATATCAACTTCAACTGGAATTTGGGCCCAACGTTCGATCAACGTTTTACCAGCCAACCCAGCATGCCAAGCTGTCCCGCAGGCTACAATAAATATTTTCTGAATATTTCCAACTTGTTCAGCCGTTAAATCAACCTCTTGTAACACAACCCCATTATCATTTAAACGCCCAGCCATCGTATCTTTCAAGGCTCTGGGTTGTTCATGAATTTCTTTAAGCATAAAGTGTTCGTAACCGCCTTTTTCCGCCGCTACTGCATCCCACTTCACTTCAAAAATTTCCTTTTGAATGGTATTCCCTTGAAAATCAGTAACTCGTACTCCCGCTCGATCGATAACTGCCATTTCACCATCAGCTAAGATATAGGTTTGACGGGTATAACTTAAAATAGCCGGGATATCACTGGCCACAAAATACTCCCCTTCACTCAGACCAATGACCAAAGGGCTATCTTTACGGGCCACCACTAAGCGCTTCGAATCATCCCGACTTAGCGCTACAATAGCAAAAGAACCATGCAACTGCGTCAAAACCAAACGTATGGTTTCTTCCAAATCCCCATTATAAAAATGCTCAACTAAATGAGGAAGCACCTCCGTATCCGTCTCGGAAACAATCTGATGTCCTTGTTCAATCAACCATTCCTTCAACTCTAGGTAGTTTTCAATAATCCCATTATGAACGACAGCAAAATCCCCACTACAATCGGAATGAGGATGAGCATTAAGATCCGACGGGCGTCCATGCGTCGCCCAACGAGTATGTCCGATACCCATTGTCGCATCTGAATAACAGTCCCCTAACTTTCCCTCAAGTGCCACCAATTTTCCTACACTCTTACAAACCATGATCCCCTGAGCTTCTAAAACAGCCACTCCTGCCGAATCATAGCCCCGATATTCTAACTTTTTCAAGCCCTCCACTAAAACCGGAACAGCAGCCTGCTTACCTATATATCCAACAATTCCACACATACCTTAATCTCCTCCCAAAATCAACTACTCTTATCTTATAATCCCAGCCTAAGTATAGTTCAGCCTAGCCCACAGCCAGGCCAATATCCTCAATTACCTTATTTAACCCCAAATTAAGGCCTAGATTCCCAGTTACAAGCCCGTAAATCACTATTGCTTAAAGATTCATTTAGCGGAATTTGCGTGAGCGAGTGCAGACGATAAGGCGTTAAGAACGACAAGGAACTAGTCCATGGCTTGAACATGGATGTTCCGATTAGCCACCGCCATGACTCGAACAAGGATGTTCGAGGTTAGAACACCGCCATGACTCGAACAAGGATGTTCGAGGTTAGAACACCGCCATGGAGGGCAAGGTGTCGGAGGGCAAGGTGTTGGAAGGCGATTAGTGGCGGATGGACTGATGCAACTTTGCCAGGGATGGCATAAAAAGTTGCAAACATTAATTCAGAAATACACTAAGGTTTTGGCACATTAGTCTCCGGTGACGATAGTCTCCAGTGACATTA
>JBAQMG010000081.1:0-5123 GCA_049302575.1 Desulfitobacteriaceae bacterium
ATGATTTGTCGCCTCCTGTTCCTGAGATAATAATTTGATCAGACTCTTTCTGGCCCGGTGAAGCCGTGTTCGGATGTTTTCGGGTGTAATATTTAAAATCCGGGATATTTCCTCATCTTCATAGTGATAAAAAAATTTAAGCGAAAGAATATCGGTATAAGACGGATGTAATTCCTTAATTTTTTCTGTCACTCTGGTAAAAGTTTCATTATTCATGAGAATTTCTTCAACGCTTGATCCTGATTCGGGTAAATCTTCTTCAATTTCTTCGATAGAAACACTGTATTGTTTTTTCCTCAGTCGATAAATATCAATGGAAACGTTTCTAACAATAATAACGAATAAAGCCCTTAGTTTGTTACAGTTATTTCCAATAATTTTTTCAAGATTATTAGAAATGTTGATAAAAGCTTCCTGAACAGCGTCCTGAGCCAGATGTTCATCATTTAAAATCCTATATGCTACCTTATACATCCAAGAAACATGTTCGTCATACAAAGCTTCTAGTCTGCTGCGGTTTTCTTTATTCTGTATTGCAGCAAAAATAATTAACATGCACTTTTCTCCTTTTTCACATTAAATATAAAACTTAAAATTTATTTCTTCCTCAGTAAAATATACAGACCCTCATGTGGTGAATGTATTAAAGAATCGTTACTACTCAGGCATTCACAAAAATCATGACATTATGCTACGATAGTATCATGGGCACTTATAGCTCTAACTTTTAAAGATCCATATCACAAATAAGAGGATACCCTCCGGCATCCTCCGTAGTTAGACTGAATGACATCCTATGTCTCTGGAATAAAGGGATTTCCATTCAATGCATTGACCAACGATTCCATCACTTTTTTTAGTTCGATCAGAAGGCCAGCCATAGTTTTGGTCCATTCATGACCAAAGTTCTCATAGATATCCTTAAGATATCGAAGATTGTGGGAGTTACATTCTCCATGGGTACAACCTTCAAACGTATAGTAAGTCTTCCAATGATCATGAATGGCTGTCCCATTAAACTCTGGAAGTATTCCAATAGCCACAGCAGCCTCAGTTCCTCTTTTTTCGTGCATCTCATAATAGGTGAGTGTCTCAGTCGATGCTACATGAATCCATTTCGTTTTTCCTTCAGATCGAATGCCTGTTTCGTCGAAATTGACGACTTTGGACTCCTTGATTTGTTGTTTTATTGCTTCGACAGGTTTTTCTAAGGTCTTATAAAGCATTTCACTGGTCGCGACTAACGTGCCTTGACTTACCGTCTGACCAATAATCTCTTCGATAGTTTCAACCGCCCTTTTGAGAGGAATAAATTGATAACCTGTAAAATAAGCCATGGAAGCCTTCATTTTAACGCCATATTGCGTGGGTTGAGTTATATGAGCAGGAAATTCAGATCGATGAACCTTACCGCATTGAGGACAGGTTTTTTCGTGGGTTCTATATTCAGTCACTATAGGCTTGATTTCAGGTAGTTCAAACTCTTGACGAGTTCTCATTTTATCGTTGACTTGGCTGAGATTTTTACCACATTCACAATGGTCTTCAATTCGTGTGTCCACAGTATAATCAGGGTTTTCAACCTTGAGCAGAGTGTGACCTTCATGCCCAGGTTGTCCACCAGTGGATCTTCCGTTTTTTACACGGTTGTTTTGAATCTTCTTTTTGTAGCCGTCGCTAGAAGGAGGTTTACTGCTATTACTGCTGTTTTTATTGTTTGAGGCTTCCAATTCAGCTATGCGGGCACTAAATTCTAAGTTCATCTTTTTTAGAGCGATCATCTCGCCGTTGAGTATGGTTATTTCATCAGTAAGTGATCCCATTTGGTAGTTTAGGTCTTTCACTAGTGAAATAACTGAATTTATACCTTCATTGTAAGATTTGATTATGCTTTCCACAGTCATTCGATCACCACCTACAAAGTTTTTACTTTATTATGGCAAGTGGTGGTGCGGTTGACCAGCTATTTTTTTAAATGTCGATGCCTGAGTAGTAACAAATTTTATAACGACCAACCAGCTTTGTTAAGAAAAAAGCTGACTAAGTCCAGCTTTTCCATGTGGCTTTCATGTGGTATATAAACTATCAAATCAATGCGACTACCAAAAACCAGCGTATCAGCATAGCCGTTCGACACTGGCCTCCGCTGCTGCCTATGACAAGGTCAAAACATTTCTCGAAAAGCAAGGAAACAAGGCAAAGCCCGTGGATACTGACCTTATCGTAAAGGTCCTTATAACGTGGTGCAAACTGATAGCCAAAGAAATGAAGAATGGCAAAATTCACCTCATTAGTTCCATGTGTATCGGTGGAATGTACATCAGGCTGAATGTCAGTTGTATTGTTATAGGGGTACTACGGCAACGATTCGTGTAAAATACAGCCATAAGACATATATCCTCAATACTAACATAGTCCCATTTGCCCCTCATACATGTCATCTAAGTACCCAACCACTTTTGTAATATCACAAAAAATATAATTAGTAGTTTTGTGACACAAAATAATGGCATCACAAAAGGTAAGATTTTTGTGATACTAACCTCTGCAAGTGACTATTTTACTTGTTTTAAACTGTAAATGCTGCCTTGTGGCTGTTATTTACACGAATCGTTGCCGTACCCCAGGATACGACGGAGTAAGGTAATTTTAATACCCTAGACAAGCTTTCGAGGGCTTAGAAGTGCCTTTAAACGCATCCCTCTTGGGTGGTTATGCTATTATGCAAGAACGAAATACATAGGGGTTCGCCTTCTGGTAATTCGAAAAATCTTTAATTTTTCCGGTGATACGTTGATTAAGAAACTCCAATAATAATTATATTGTTAGAATTTTTATCACCACCCTTTTGTATAAAATCGCCGTTGATATTTCCTTTAAGGGTTATGTTGAAAAAATATAAATTTTACCTTTATCAGTTTTTGCTATGTAATATATACCCTCTGTACCTTCTGGACGAAATCTTGGGGTTATTTAATATGTCTACTACTTTATACTCAGTCTTCACACTGTTTTTGTCCCTTAGATAGTACAATGAATCTCTTGAAAAATCTTCTATAAGTTTTATACCTTCACTGTCGATAATTAGGTCGCGTATTATTGCATCATTTCCTCCACTATTATAAACTGCTATTCTTATCATATTTACTACGTCTTTATTTTTATAGGTTTCAATAAACTGATCAAGTTTTTCTATATTGTAAGTTTTACCCCCCACTGATACTACATCACCGTTTTTTCGAGCCAATTCAGAGTTGTATTCCTGTGGCAGTTTATCCATTTCCACGTAAGAATTTGTTATAGGTTTTTCAACATTAGCTGGTGATGGTTTTTCCTCTGATTTTAACGTATTAGATATTTTTGGAGAACATGCAGAAATTGAAATTAGCATAATCGAAACTAAAAACATAATAATTATTTTTTTCATTGTGCCCTCCTAACTGGGGTCCCACCAATATTTTAACCTTGCATATGCTAAGCCAAAATAAGGTAATTACGCCTTGGTCAATGTTAGTTAAATACATTAGTGGATATTATTAGAATCTAATCAGCCTAGTAATGTCCACTAATGTTGTTATTTTACCGTCAATACCAGCGAAAGTGATACCTTCCGTAAGGTGATTTGTAGAATATGTCTTAGAGTATGAAAAATCTGGTTTTTATCTGTTAATTACTGCTTAACGTATATTTTCGTACTTGGATCAACCTAAATTATACGCATAAAAATAAATAGTTGAAGAATTATATGGACAATAATTTGCTTTATGACTCATTAAAGGAAGGTTACCCCACTTTGATGTGGCAGTGATATCTGAGTAGTAATTTGAGGTTTTGCCAGTCATAACAGCTGAATGTTCTCCTGGATAATACATTCTATAATTAGAAGATGATGTTCCTGGATCTGTTCCTCTGTATACATAGCTCCCATCTGACATATATGCGTCAGGATAATTCATCCAATAAATGTTATTTGATGACGAGAGATACCAAGCATATGAATGACAATTATACTTAAAAGATGACTCTGAAAGAATTGTTGCTTGTGGATACGCAGTACTAACCCAATTTACATCCCATTGTTTTTCAATTAAAGTCTTTACGCGATCATCGACATAAACTTGAACTGCTGTTCCGCGAGGCGTGTATACATTCGTAAAATACGAACTTATTTTAAATTTAGCAGCTGTTGTTACTTTATCAACTAAATTTTTAGATGTGCTCAAGGAGGGACCAAATACATCTTCTTGAACTAATTTTTGCTACTTCTTTTGTTTTGCTACTTCTAGCAAATCCTCTTTTTGTGCGTTATTTAAACCTGAAATTATCTTATCTTGAGATAATATAGTTTCAAGAAATCCTAAGTTCATAGAAAAATTTCCTTTTTCTATATCAGTAGTTAAGTTGATCACTTCCAAAGGTTTTTTTCTTTGTATTTAGCCAACAATACTGTACCTGCATCATCCCGTTTTAATAATTCTGACAGACCATTGAATTGAATTATTATAGATTCAATTCCTTGTTGGAAGGTATCATATGAATACATATCTCCATATAAAGGATAATTTAATACAGTTTCAACTAATTCCGCCGTTGTCATCTTTTTCAATATATTCTCGGGTATCTGGACGACATCTAGCATTTCTGCATGAGAATTAAGTTTTTTCCATTCCTCTGTACCACCCTTAACCGGATATTGATAAGAAACCACTGTGTTTGTAGAAGAATCATTAGTAGCCGCTACTACCCCATTAGCTCCAAATGAAATAGCAATGCTTAACGCTAAAAATAAAGTTGCAATATTTTTTAATAAGTTCTTCATAATAACTAACTCCTTCCAATTACTAAATTTTTAAATCCTGTTCCGTTGGGGTTGGGGTTGGGGTTGGGGTTGTTGAAATAGACCTATCAATACACCAGCTACCACTTTGTGAACTCTCATAAAACTAATTCTCCTTAAATTTTATTGGAGAGTGTGAACCTTAAATTAATACCAATAACTTGAACCCGTGTAAGAAGTCTGCTCTACCAGGACGTTATTCTGATAAACTGCTCCGGTTGAAACCAGGCGGTAATAATAACCGCTCATTACATACCACTTTTGATTCAGATAGCCGCTGTTGCTG
>JBAQMG010000082.1:0-34308 GCA_049302575.1 Desulfitobacteriaceae bacterium
CCTCCAGCTTCCTTTGGATTCCCCTCGCGGTGGACACCCTTGCTCTTGGCTAATGGTTGGCAACTACAAGCCCCCATAGTGGACTTTCACCACCGAGTTAATCGTCATGCGTGGCGCACATAAAAAAACCTCCTTAATTAAATAAGGAGGCCAAAAAGAAAGAGGAGGAGAAAAGAGATGTTCCCTGCTATTGTTACCACTAATTGGTCCTTTATACATTTATTCTAAATAACTATCATTTTTTTAAAAAATAAATTCATTCAACTTCCCGCCCTGTAATCAATTCGGCTCCCCGATCATTAAAACGTAATTTAATCGTACCCGCTTGGTCTGTTCTATATATGGGTACTTGACGACTAGCCCAATATTGTAAAATTCGAGGCGAGGGATGTCCAAAGGTATTCTTGCCGACGGAAATGATCACAGCTTGCGGATGGATAGCATCTAACCAAGGTTCAACAAGTGAAAAAGCACTCCCATGGTGGGGTTGTTTGAAAAAGTCAGTCTCATAATTAAGACCCGTTTCGGCTATTTCCCCCATCTCTTCCCGCTCCATATCACCTGTTAGCAGCATACTATTTTTCAGATAATTAAGTTTCAGGACTAGAGAATTATTATTAGGATCAGAATGCGTGCCACTGAGTACTTTCGCCGGGGCTAAGACATCTAAAGAAACACCGGAATCCAAGATTATCCTATCTCCACTTTTTAACATGTGTAGTCGATCAGAAGAACCTAGAGTATCAGAAATAAGTTCCTTACGCCACTCTGGATTATTCAATCTATCACCCACTGCAGGCACACCAACCCAAGCCACTGGAATGTCTCTTAGCACAGCCTCTGCTCCTCCGACATGGTCCAAATGCTCATGAGTGATGATCACAGCATCCAAGCTTTTAATTCCATTGTGCATAAGATAGGGAATAATGACTTTTTCACCGCTATCAAATCGTTCGTTACGCAGCCCAGCATCCAATAATATAGCGTGCCGTTCAGGGGTTTGAATTAGGATAGAATCTCCCTGTCCAACATCTAAAAAAGTTACTTCCAGGGTTCTCCTTACTGTCCAAGGACTCCAAAGTAATAAGGCTAAGAGAGTGATCATGCACCAAGACATTTGCCTCTTACTTAAGGGCCAAGAGTCCTCTGAATTATTTCCAAATTTTACTCCAACCCGACGCCAAAACCGTCTTAAATAAATTTTAACTATAAAAGAAGCTCGATCTCCTCCCACTATCCAAACACTGATTCCACCATACCAGCAAAACCAAAATCCCAGCCCGGGCTGAAGAACGAAGACCTCCGCCCAAGGCAGCGAGGCCAATTGTGCTAAAACAGCATTCGTTAGTTGCAGTAACCAGAGACAAACCTGGAACAAGGGAGCCGCCAACGCAGGGCTGAAAGAAAGCATAACAGCGATTAACCCCAGTTCAAAAATACTGCCAATAATAAATAAAATCAGGAGATTCGCTAGCAAGCCCACCAAGGATAAACGATGAAAGGCTGTAATCAAGAGTGGTAAAGTAGCTATTTGAGCTGCTAGTGTACTAGCGATTGCTAACCTTAACGGTCCAGGTAATTTTTTCAAGACCCTCCACGCTTGGATTCTTGGACCAAGCACTATAATTCCCCAAGTCGCAGCAAACGAGAGCTGAAAACCAAGATCCTTAACAACCAACGGATTGTGCACAAATAAGCCCGCAGCCGCCAGCATCAACCAACGTAATCCAGGTACACGTCCACGCCCTAAACGACCGATCAGAACCGCAATTCCTAAGATAGTTGCTCTAAGAATAGGCGCATTTCCTCCGCATAGCACTGCATACCCAAGGAGTCCAGTTGTACAAATCCCGATCCGTAATCCTAAAGGGAATAAGGCGGTTAATAACCAAAGTAGTCCCAGTACAAAAGCAACATTCGAACCAGATGCTGCAAAGATATGTAAAACCCCTGTTGTTCTGTAACGTTCTTGAAGGTTAGGGGGAATCCCACTTGAATCTCCAAAGATAATTCCTTCCAAAACTCCCGTTTCACTTCGCTCCCAAACACTTAAGCACTCTTTAACTTGTTTCCTGATCAGCCATGTTAAGGAAGGTGATCCCTGATTTACAATCGTTACCTCACCTTGGGCGGTCAAACTCCCCTGTAAATCTCTAATCGCGTCATAAAGCTGAAGATCAAAACCACCAAGAGTCCCAAGTGCTTTGGGTTGTTCTAATTTAGCGGCAAAACTTATAGAATCCCTTGGTTGTACCTGTTGCCAACCAGCAGGAAACTGACCATCTTTATTAGGGAAAACCGTTAAACGGTACTTTTGCCCGCGAAGCCCCGCCAAGATTTCTTGATCCCCTCTCCCATCCTCCACTCTAAAAAGACCGGACGCTTTGTCCGGTGTCTCGCTCCAATCAAGTAAAACCCCATTAAGTTGGATATAGTTTAGGGATAATGGTTTAGGCCATTCATGTTGTGCTGTCATTCCGTAGATAAACCCGACTACGACTCCTACCGCAATTAATAGAACTTCTGGTTGAAAGACGCGCCCCCAGAAATCCTTCGGTCGCCAAAACCAGATCCGAACAAGTAATAAGCCTAAAATACCCAAAACCCAGAGACCCACCGAAATGGATAAGAAGGCTCCCCCTATGCCCCCGATCAGAAAGGCAACTACTCTCCTAGTCCAAAGATCCCTCATGGTGAAACCGCAACCTGTGATCTCATCTTATCATAAGTTTTCGGGCCAATACCAGAGACATTCTGGATATCTTCAGGTAGGGTGAAAGAGCCATGTTCCGTACGGTATTGAATAATTCGTTCAGCCAAAGCAGGACCGACTCCAGATAATTTATCGAGTTCTGTTGCCCCAGCTGTATTAATATTTATTTTTCCGTTTGAACTGGCTGTCATCCCCCCCGTTGAACTACTTGATATCGTATTACTCGGACTACTCCCGTTCGTCGTTGGATTACTAGAACCTTGCACCGTCACCCCATTTTGAGCTAATACTTTAAACGGAACCACAACCTTTTGCCCGTCTTTCAAACGTTCAGCAGGGTTTATCCCCTCCAAATTTGCCTCAGGTAATGGCTGACCTTGTTTTAAAGCATCATCCAAACGTGAATCCACGGCTAACTTTATAAGCCCTGGTTTTTCCACCGCACCAGTAATATATATAACGATCTCCCGATTAGCCACAGACTTTTCTATATAAGCTTTAGAGCCGTGGGGCAAAAAGAACTTCCAGATTGCACCGATGATTAGAAGAACCAATACTCCCCACCAGATATAGCGCATTCTTCGCTCCATTGTAGCAACCCTCCTTTTTCAACCGAAAAAGTTTAATATAGTAACTTATTTTCAGATTTATCTCTAACTTATTTATTTCTCCTTATTACCTACTTTTCCTGCCGCGAAACTTAGCTCATCCTGTCGCATTTAATCTAACGCCTAAATCCGTGACCACGACTCCTCCATCAATTATCAATATATATCAAAGTTTCCTTTTTAAAGATTCTGATATATTGAATCCGACATATTTATTCTAAGATGTTGGAAAAATCCTGTTTGCCGTGAAGCACACGATGAACTTCCACCGTGTTATCCTCCATGACCAAGATGTAGAACACTAGATAGGGATCAATAACGATCATACGATAGCCTTGTCCAGCGATCTTCCTGTCCAATGGCACTGGACCCATCAGCGGAAAGTTCGACAGCTTGCTTATGGACGCTTTTATCTTTTCATACATTCTGATGGCGGCATCGGGATCATCTATCCTAATATGCGCAACAATGGCCTTCATGTCCTCTTGCGCAATCTGCAAGATTTTGATTTTATAATTTGCCATGAGCCAACGCCTTCAGTTCGCTCATAGCTTCGTCGAAGTCCAGCATAGGCACACCGTTGGCCTTTTGCAACTGTGCTTCCAGCAGCTTTTCGCGAATTTCCAGTGCCCGTTCGCGCTTCTCAAAAGCATCTATACTCATCACTGTCAAATCACCTTCGCCGTTGACTGTAACATACACTGGTTCGCCAGTTTCATGGCAGTACTTGGAGATTTTGCTATAATCGTTGCGTAGTGAGGTGGACGATTTGATAGTTGGCATACTCTAGCCCTCCTTCAAATTGGATGTATCATAATTCTACTCATATTATACCTTAATTATTTTAAAATATGAAGCAAGAGCGCAAAGGATTAGCTGATTTTACGTAAAATATCTAACCACGAAACTTTATCTATTAAGAAGCCATACCAACCGTGATAAACGGAATGGTATGGCTTCTTGGATTAGCGTGCTATAGAATTAATCAATTTATCTACAAATTGCATAAATCAGATCTGCAACGCTTGAACAAATAAAAAAAACGGTATGCCAAATGACTCATTCGACATGCCGTTTTGATTTTATATCACCCTCTAAGTTATCCCTTAACCACCAAGTTAACCAATTTACCAGGAACAGTGATGACCTTGACGATAGCCTTACCTTGGGTCCACTCTGGGATCTTTTCCAAAGCAAGAACCTTGCCTTCTAATTCCTGACTGCTAATTAGAGCTGGCACTTGGATTCGATCACGCACTTTACCATTCACTTGTAGAATAATCGTGACTTCCTCTTGAATTAGGGCCCCATCCTCGACCTCTGGCCATACTTGCGCATGAACACTACCCGAACAACCCAATTCAAACCATAGCTCTTCAGCAATATGTGGGGCAAACGGGGCAAGCAGAAGCACGATGCTCTCCACAGCCTCCTGAGCCACACTAAGCTTGGCACCCTGTTGGTCTTTATAAAGATAGAGGGCATTAACAAGTTCCATAATGGCGCTAATCGCTGTATTGAAATTAAACCGCACCCCAATATCAGCCGTTACCCGCTGAATACTTAGATGAGTTTGGCGGCGCATTTCCCTTGCTGGAGTATCGAGGTCCGTAAAACTTCTAGTCTTGGTCGAGTTAACAGGTTCCTCCTTAGTCTTGAACAGTTGTTCGTATTGCGCTACTAAACGCCACACCCTGTTTAAGAAACGGTAGCACCCTTCAACACCTTGATCGTTCCATTCTAAGTCCCGTTCTGGAGGTGCGGCAAAGAGAATGAACAAACGCGCCGTATCTGCTCCAAAGCGTCCAATGATTTCTTCAGGGCTGACCACGTTTCCTTTAGACTTAGACATTTTTGAACCATCCATACAAACCATCCCTTGAGTCAGAAGGTTCTGGAAAGGCTCATTCACTTTTAGATACCCGAAATCACACAAAGCCTTCGTAATAAAGCGGGAATAAAGCAAGTGTAAAATAGCGTGTTCTACCCCACCGACATATTGATCAACATTCATCCAGTGATCGACAGCCGACCCCGCAAAGGGAGCTTCCTGATTGCGCGGATCCGTATAACGCAGATAATACCAAGAGGAACACATAAAGGTATCCATAGTATCTGTTTCCCGACGTGCTTGGCCTCCACAAGTTGGACACACTGTTTCTGCAAAGGATATAGAGGTTGTCAAGGGATTTTCACCAGCTTTGAACACCACATCTGCTGGTAGAAGCACCGGAAGCTGCTCAGTTGGAACAGGGACTGTCCCGCATTTTTCACAATAAACCATCGGAATGGGCGTTCCCCAATAACGTTGACGGGAAATCAGCCAATCCCTTAAACGGAAATTAACTTTGCGCTGACCAACCCCACGTCGTTCAGCTTCGTCCGCCATCCGTTCCCAAGCCTCCTCACTTGCTAAACCATCGAACTCCCCGGAATTGACCATCAGCCCTTCCTTCGTGTAAGCTGCAGACAAAGACTGATCTTTTTCCTTTAGAGAGGGACCAGCCTCTTGGATGACTGTTGTGATTGCCAGCCCATATTTATGAGCAAACTCAAAGTCCCGATCATCATGAGCAGGAACCCCCATCACTGCACCTGTCCCATACTCTAACAAAACATAGTTGGCGATCCAGATAGGCACTCGTTGTCCACTCAGAGGATTTAAACAATATTTACCGAGAAATAGTCCTTCTTTCTCAACTTCTGTCGAGGTTCGGGTAATCTCATTGAGACCCTTCATTTTTTCTAAGAAGGCTAGGACAGCTTTCTCATATTCGGTTCCAGCCACCAATTCTTTAACCAAAGGATGTTCAGGCGCAAGAACGAGATAACTCACTCCGTAGATCGTATCAATGCGCGTGGTATAGACCGCTATTTTCTCTGCTCGCTCTTCCAAGGCAAAATAAGCCTCTACCCCTTCTGAACGACCAATCCAATTGCGTTGCATGGTTTTAACTTTTTCCGGCCAACCCGTTAATTTATCTAGATCTCCAAGCAAAACATCTGCATAGTCAGTGATCTTAAAGAACCATTGCTCTAAGTTCTTTTTGGTGACCAGTGTTTCACAACGTTCACACGCACCGTCGACCACCTGTTCATTGGCCAACACCGTCGCACAAGAGGGACACCAGTTGACTGCGGCTTTTTTTTTGTAAACCAAACCATGTTTATAAAATTCCAAGAAGATCCACTGGGTCCAACGATAATATTCGGGATGGCAAGTGGCAACTTCTCGCTCCCAATCATAAGAGATCCCCATTTCTTGAAGCTGACGCTTCATATTGGCGATATTTTGCCAAGTCCAATCCGCCGGTGCGCTCTGGTGCTTGATGGCTGCATTTTCTGCAGGTAGGCCAAAAGCATCCCAGCCAATGGGGTGTAAGACTTCAAAGCCTTGCATCCGTTTATAACGAGCAAGTACATCCACGATAGAATAATTGCGTACATGTCCCATATGCAAATTCCCCGAAGGATACGGAAACATGGCCAGAGCATAAAATTTAGGTTTACCAGAAGAAGCGTCTGCCTGATAAATATTGTCTAGCAGCCATCGTTCCTGCCATTTCTGTTCGATCTCGGAAAAATTATATTTTTCTTGCATTAAAAATGTCCCCCTCCCAAAAGTATAAAAACTCTCGCCCCCAAAGGGACGAGAGACAAATTAATCTCTATTTAAACAAAACGTTAACTAAGGTCAAGTGTTATAAAGCCATAGCTTCCGCATCGCCCCAAAGACGTTCTAGATTATAGAATTCCCGAGTATCCGGCGTCATTACATGCACCACCAAATCGCCGCAATCTATTAAGGCCCAAGTCGCCTGTGGTAACCCTTCGACACGCAACACCGGAATTCCCTGGGTCGGCAAATTCTTATCAAGATGGTCAGTAATCGCTTTAACCTGAGTGACAGAGTTCCCCGTCACCAGCATAAAGTAATCCGTAACTAAGGAGATATCTTTTAAATTAAGTAAGATAATATTTATACCTTTTTTTTCTTCAGCAAGTGATACTGCATATTTCAGTTGTTTTAAATCAAGTTCCAAATTGGAGCCTCCTTCTCAAATCTTCGTGGGTTAAAGTGGTGAGTGGGTGAATCAACCTTTTTGTGGCCTGCAGATAGTTTAGCGTATGTTCTATACAAGCCAAAGTACCCTGCTCTATATCATGATACAAGGCTTGACGCAAATTGTCCACTTCTGGAAAATTCCGATTCGGTTCAACCATATCCGCACTGTAAATTAACATCTCGAAACGGGACATTCCTGGAAACCCTAACGTATGATGTGCTACAGCAGCTAGCACTTCCTGATCATCAATTCCGTACTGATATTCTAACCAATACGCAGCCAACGGCCCATGCAATACTCTAGGGGAAGACTCGTCCTCTGGGTAACGCAATAAATTCCAGCGACGGGCCAAGGCTAATTGTCGTTCTAAAGCAATCTCTTTCGCTAAATCATGCATTAGAGCAGCCAACCTTACCCTTTCAACTTCTAAACCATGGTGCTTTGCTAAATCTTCCGCGAAATCAGCAACACCTATAGTATGGCGAACTCTTTTTGCAGTTAAACATTTAGCTATTAATTCTAGAGCAGCTCGGCTATCTAGTCCCACGTTCCTTTGTGTTCCCCTTCCAGTATTATAATTAATACATTATAACATATCAGACCCCCCATGCAACATTGTGGCACCACTGATGCCTGAAATGAATTCTTATCTCTATGTAGAACAATAAGGAGACCCTTCTTACCGTTAGCCGGAAAAAGGATCTCTCTGGATGTTTCTTTAGGTTTGTTTAGGTTTAGCCTCATTGACAGTTAAAGGACGCCCGCCGAAGTCTTTACCGTTTAAATCCATCGCCATACGTTCTGCATCTGTTTCTGCTACCTCTACAAATCCGAACCCCCTAGAACGCCCTGATTCCCTGTCAGTAATAATCCGACTACCTATTACCTCCCCGTACTGTCCAAAAAACTCAGTAATATCGTCTGGAGTAGTATTCCAAGGGAGATTTCCTACATATAAGGTACTTGTCATTTTAAAGTCACCTCTTACCTATTGAATTCGTCACTAGTATTAGCAAATAGCGCCGAACTATACAACATAATTCATAATGCATAATTCATAATGCATAATTGAAAATAAAGTTAAGGCACTTTTCAGATAAATTCTTTATAAAGATTAGTCTCTTGAATAAACAATCTGACAGGTTCAGGTAATAAATAACGAATAGACCTTCCTCCAGCTACACGTTGACGAATATCCGTCGAAGAGATCGCTAAGGCAGGCACCTCTAGAAGATGAATTCTGCCCTGAATTTCCGAATACTCTAATAAGGCTGTTTCTAAAAAACCTTTAACGTCAAAACCAGGTCGTGTAGCGCCAATGAGCTGAGTCAGCGTAAATATCTCCCCGGCCTGACGCCAATTAAATACTTCTCTCAAGGCATCTGCCCCCGTGATGAAAAAAAGTTCATAACCCGCCAGTGTTTCACGCAAAGAACGCAAAGTATCAATAGTGTAGGACGGACCTTGCCTTTCCAATTCTATCTTAGATACCTCAAAAAAATTGTTATCAGCAATTGCACGACTTACCATCTCGTGGCGTAAGGACGCAGAGCTAACTTTAGCAAGCTCCTTGTGTGGAGGGCTTCCAGACGGGATAAATAGCACTTTAGATAGAGCAAACTCTGACCGTGCCATCTCCGCCGCTACTAAATGTCCATAATGAATTGGATCAAAGGTTCCCCCCATAATGCCTAACCTATCCACTGATTTTTTCCGCCTTTATTTATACTATCGCTTATCCAGTGCAATGTAATCACGTCTGGGTGCAACGCTTTTGTAAGATGGCCTAATGACCTTTCCAGAATTTACGATTTCCTCAATGCGATGTGCGCTCCAGCCAGCTATTCTAGAAATAGCAAAAATCGGTGTGAACATTTCATCGGGAATGTCCAGCATCCTATAAACAAACCCCGAATAAAAATCAACATTTGCACTTACACCCTTGTGTATTTTGCTAATTTTCCCCATGAGTTCAGGTGCAATCTCCTCTACCTTTAAGTAGAGATTATACTCATCCTCTAGACCCTTTTCCTTAGCAAGTTTAGCGACATACTCCTTGAATAAAACTGCCCGCGGATCCGAAATAGAGTATACAGCATGACCTATACCGTAGATTAAGCCTGAGCGATCAAACGCTTCTTTCTTTAGAAGTTTCACAAGATAGTGTTCAATTTCTTGGTTGTCATTCCAATCCTTCAAGTTTCGTTTCATATCTTCAAACATCTGAACAACTTTAATGTTAGCACCGCCATGTTTGGGCCCTTTTAAAGCCCCAAGTGCCGCAGCCATTACAGAGTAGGTGTCTGTCCCTGTAGAAGTTACAACATGCGTCACAAACGTTGAATTGTTGCCTCCACCATGCTCCGCATGAAGTACGAGCGCAATATCGAGCAATGTTGCCTCTAGTTTTGTATATTTACTATCTGGCCTTAGCATATGCAAAATATTTTCAGCAGTACTTAAGTCAGGTCTTGGACTGTGAATATACAAACTTTGATTTCCATGATAATGAGAAAACGCCTGGTAGCCATAAACTGCAAGGGACGGAAAACAGGCAATCATATGAATACATTGTTTTAAAACATTTATTATCGAAGTGTCATCCGGATTTTCATCAAAGCTATATAAGCCTAAGACGTTTCTGGACAAGACATTCATTATATCCTTGCTCGGTGCTTTCATAATCATATCCCTAGTAAAGTCCTCCGGCAGCTTTTGATATAAGGACAGAAGTTGCTCAAAATCCTGAAGTGAGTTTTTATCAGGCAGATTTCCAAAGAGTAATAAATAACAAGTTTCTTCAAAACCATACCGATCATCGCCTCTGAAACCTTCTACAATATTACGTATATCTATCCCTCGATAAATTAATCTGCCTGGTACAGGAACTATTTCATTTTCATCGAGAATGTAAGCATGCACCTCACCAATTTCGGTCAAACCAACAAGTACCCCCGAGCCGTCCGGATCACGAAGCCCGCGTTTTACTTTATATTTATTGAACAATTCAGGCTCAATAAAGCTACTCTTTGCAGCCTTAATGCTCAGATCATCAAACATTTTTTCTGTAAACTCTAAATATTCACCATTTTCCATACCCTAATACCTCCATGCATCGTTCAAAATTCGCACTGCTAAAAGTTATATTATTTAAAACATTAATAAGCGAAGAAACACCCCATTTAAGGTAAACTAATCCAAGTTCTCTTTTGGGACAGTCTATACAGCAGAAAGTTCCGACCAATAACCTGAGCAACCTCGGCACCTACTTCTTCAGCCAGTTCCGTTGCAATATTCTTTGGTTCTTCTAAACAGTTGGGCAATACCCTACCTTTAATTAACTCACGTGCCTCTAAAGCTTGATCAGCTTGAGCCACCACATTCTCCGTCATTCCAGCTTTTCCGATGGTCAGAATTGGATCCAGCTCATTTCCCAACGATCGCAAGAAACCTTTCTGCTTCCCTGTTAACATTTTAAAACCCTCCATATTATTCTTCCCATTCGAATTCCAAATCTACAATTTTTACCTTATCGCCCACCTTAATACCCTGAGCTCGTAACGCATTATCAATACCCATCACGCTCAAGATCTTTTGAAAACGGCGTAAGCCCTCATCACTTTCAAAATAGGTCATTGCAAGGTGTCGTTCAATCTCTTTACCACTAACCATAAAGATTTCATCTTCTCTAGTTATTTTAAAACGCTCATCTTCCTTAACTTGAGTTAGACGATGTTCCACTTGATGAAACTCAAGTTCGGGAATAGGAAGCTCCGGTAACATAGTAGAGATATCATACATCAAAGTGGATAGCCCTTCCCCCGTTGCCGCTGAGACAGGATAAATCTTGTATTGCTCCCCTAGTTCGATCCGTAAACGCCCTAGATTCTCTACCGCCCCTGACACATCCATCTTATTTGCAACCACTAAAACAGGACGTTCATCTAAACGTGTTCTGTAAAGACGAAGTTCCTCTTGGATAATTTTAAAATCATTTAAAGGATCTCGTTCTTCCGAACCGGATATATCTAAAATATGGAGAATCAGTTTCGTCCGTTCCGTATGACGCAAAAAATCATGACCAAGACCAGCCCCTGTATGCGCTCCCTCGATAAGACCAGGAATATCGGCGATCACAAAGCTCTCACCGTCCTCAATATCTACGACCCCTAAATTTGGAACTAAGGTTGTAAAATGATAATCTGCTATTTTGGGTTTAGCCGCTGAGACCCTGGAAATGATCGTTGATTTGCCCACATTAGGAAACCCAACTAAACCTACATCAGCTAGAAGCTTAAGTTCTAGCATCAGCCAGTGGTCAACACCTGGTTCCCCATTTTCCGAAAGTGTGGGAGCTTTATTAGCATTACTTAAAAAGCGGGCATTTCCGCGGCCACCCCGACCCCCATGGGCAATAATTACTCTTTGACCCTGTTCTGTTATATCAGCCAAAACCTGACCATTATCAGCATCTTTAATAAGAGTTCCTACCGGAATTCTTATGACAAGATCCTCTCCACCTTTACCGTGCATATTCTTAGTTTGTCCATGTTCTCCCCGATCTGCTTTGTATTGACGTTTGTAGCGGAAATCAACCAGAGTTCTTAACCCTTCGTCCGCAACAAAGACAACACTGCCACCGCGCCCCCCATCTCCACCACTAGGACCACCTTCGGGAACATATTTTTCTCGACGAAAGGCGACGGCTCCTGAACCCCCGTCCCCACCTTTAACGTAAATTCTTGCTTGATCGTAAAACATCTTAATTCTGCTCCTTAAACTACTAGTTCACTTCATTTATTGACTAATTTAACTCTTTTTTCTCGGAGGAGTTTTCCCCCCCTAAAGAACCTAAAGCCACAAGCAAGTCCTTCCCCCAGAATAATTTCTGCACAACTCTCTTGCGATACCTCGTTACTCTGAATGGTAATACTCTCCACACAATCTATAGTGTACCCGTAGAAAGCTTCTGCATATTCCTCAAGCCAATAATCTAGCCAAAAACTCTGCTCTTTCATTATATCCGGATAACTAACCGTCGTATTAATTCCTGCTTGTCTTAAACGAGTAACCCAACCAAGTAGTATTGCTCCAAAAATATCCTCAGGGATTTGCCCAATCTTTTGCTCGTTTTCCATTCCCTGCAAGGCTCTGTGCATATATTCCAAAGCCTTCTTCGGATTGTTAAGCTGTAGATAGCCCATGATAACTTGCCAGTGATTTAGAAAATCATGTCTTTGCAAACGATACCAACTCAATTGTTCAGCTAACAATTTACGAATGATTTGCGACACAACATCACACCCCCTTACTCGAGGCTCGAAGTTCGATGCGCGATACTCGAAGGTTATGGCTACCTATCTTCGAACCTCGCGCATCGAGCCTAGTGCCTCCATAATTCTCAGCTCACATTCTTTTGACTTTGAAGAATAAACCTCACACTTCGCACACAGTGTCTCAATAATGCCTCTTGCTTCAGAAACCTGATTCTTTATCCGAGGTTCGAGCCTCGAACTTCGCGCCTCGCGCTTCGCTAAAACAACCCCTGGGTAAAACCCAGGGGTTGTTTTAAGCTGCTTATTGGGCTTGTGCAACCATTTGTAGCATCGGACGTTCGAGGTAAATACTTACTTGTTTACGAGTCCGATCTTTACGTTCGAATTTAACATATCCGTCAATAAGTGCAAACAAAGTATCGTCTTTACCAAGTCCACAATTTTTGCCAGGATGAAACTTCGTACCGCGTTGGCGCACGATAATATTGCCTGCAAGCACGAATTGTCCGTCCCCGCGTTTCAAACCTAAACGCTGAGCATTACTATCTCGTCCGTTACGGGAACTTCCAACCCCTTTTTTATGAGCAAAAAGTTGCAGATTCATTTTTAGCATGGAGTCCACCTCCTCCGATTAATCTTTAAATATTTTTTACCATAATTACGTTGAATGTCTTCAATACCAAGGCTCATTGTTTGTAAAATCCATTGGGCATGATCTAAATCCTCTTCAGCAATATCTCGAAGAGCGCAGGTTAGAAAGCCATCTGTATTTTCAACAACTGGAGGGATAGCCAAAAAGCGTTCCAACCCGTTCACTGCAGCAATACTTAGGGCTGAAACCGCTGCACAAACAGGATCTTTCCCTTCTTCAGCAAACCCAGCATGCCCGGATAATTCAAACTGATGCACCCTATTTTTAGTATCTAACCATAATGTCAAATGAATGCCTGTTTGTTTAGGCTTCAAGGGCCTCGACGAGGACCTTTGTGTAAGGTTGACGATGTCCTTGTTTACGGCGATAGTTCTTCTTGGATTTGAACTTGAAGACAATGATCTTCTCCCCTTTACCATGTTCCAGAACCTTAAGCACTGCCTTAGCTCCAGCTACTAGAGGGGTTCCAACCGTCACCGCACCGTCTTTCTCAACTAACAACACTTGATCAACTGGAACGACCTCCCCAACGTTGGCAACTAACTTTTCAACGTAGATCACGTCACCCTCTTGAACACGAAATTGCTTCCCACCAGTTACAATAACTGCGTACATATAAACACCTCCTATTTTCTAGACTCGCCTCGATAGGTCGATTTCCGTGAGAAAATCAGTTAAACCCATTTCGCGCGGTTGCGATGAGATGTCACCACATTCCATAATTCTAGCATCTTTCGGTTAAGTTTGTCAAACCTAATCTTCCGCTTCCAGAACAAGTAAGACACAGTTTCGTATATCGATTAGCTAAGGTCTGACCAACTTTTTTCCGGGTCATTTCCACTAGTCCTAATTGGGTAAGTCCAATAACATGACATTTAATTTTATCACGCTCACAAGCCTGTTCTAAAGTCTTTAGAACCTGCTGTTTGTCTTCATTGTTCACCATATCAATAAAATCGATCACGATAATCCCGCCAAGATTACGCAACCTTAATTGCCGAGCAATTTCCCCTGCCGCTTGTAAATTGGTATCCAAAACCGTTTCCTCTAACGAATGTTTACCAACATATTTTCCAGTATTCACGTCAATAACGACTAAAGCCTCAGTTTGATTGATAACTAAATAACCCCCATTTTTAAGCCAAACTTTTGGCAAGAGCGCTTTTTTAATTTCTTCATCAATTCCAAAATGCGAGAATAAATTTTCGCGTGTATCTACTAAAATACGATTTCCGACCGGGTGATTCATTAATTGTAAAGACTGCCGTAAAAATTGTGCAACCTCTTCTTTGTTAAGAGTTATTTTCTCAACATCGGCATCGATAAAATCCCTTATTAAACGCAAGACAAGATCTACATCCTGGTGCACCAATCCTGGAACAGCTACCCTGGAAAGACGTTTTTGAATATCCCTCCAAAGTGCAACAAGCTGCTCAATATCCCGAACAAGCTCTTGCCCTTCTAGGCCCTGGGCCAACGTGCGTATAATTATACCCATTCCAGGCGGACAAGCCTCTGTTACTAATTCTTTTAGCCGCTCTCGCTCTTCGCTGACTAGAATTTTACGTGATACTCCCACGTAATCCACTTGAGGTAATAAAACGACATATCGTCCCGGGAGTGACACGTTAGTTGAGATCCGTGCTCCCTTATTTCCTACCGAATCCTTTACTACTTGAATTAAAAGTTCTTGACGAGGTTTAAGAATATCCTGTATACGAACTGAGTCAGAGGAAGCACGGCCTTCCTCTCCTTCTTCAAAATGCGGTTGAACTGCATCGCCAACATAGAGGAAAGCATTTTTATCTAGACCGATATCTACAAAAGCCGCTTCCATACCAGGCAGAACATTTTCAACCCGACCAAGGTAAATATTACCCACTAATCGAGAATAAGGCCCTTCTTGCTCAAAGACTTCCATTAGTTGGCCCTCTTCAATTACGGCTGCCCTCAACCCCTGAGCTTGTCCTTGTAGAATTATCTCTTTCATTACAACAGCTCTCGCATCATGGGTGAAAGGGCTTGCCCCTGATGTTCGACATAAATCCCAGTTCGTTTAATCTGTAAGCCCTCTAATGCCAGGGGAAGATTCTCAAGTTCACGCAAACTTCCAACGACTTCTTCTGGTCGAACGCTGCCTTGATTTCCTACTTCTACCTCAAGTTCAAAGATGACCTCATCCCCATGGATCTCCCCCTGTAAATGTTTTACCCAAGGACGGATATCTTTCTCAGTGGGTCCCTTTTTAGAATAGCGTGTATAGGTAATATGTTCTCTAGCTAACCAAGACTTAATGGCCTCGTCCAAACGTTCAGCTTGTATGGGTAAGGCCATCGGAAGACGCAAACGATAAAGTGCAGCATTAAGCACAGCCATAAGCGCCTTGCTCCCTGGCTCAATAGCTAAGCCATCAAGTAGACGAATACCAGTCGGCAATTGTTCTTGCAGACTCCCCAATACTTCGCTTAAATCCATTTCTCGTTGGAGCTCAATATCAACATATTCCCGTTCACCTTCTACTCCAACAGCTAAAGCCGATCCAAATGAAATTTTGGGATGGGGATTAAAACCCTCTGAGTAGGCCACAGGAATTCCAGCACGGCGCATAGCCCGTTCAAATACTCTAGTCAGGTCAAGATGCCCTATGTACTTGGCTTCTTCAAGCTTGGTGTAAGCAATTCTAAGCCTCATGACGTTCACCCTTTCAATTCTATCTGAACCCCTCTTCCCGGGCATACCCCGCACCCGGTGCAATCGGCAAAACGGCAATCTAAGGTTAATTTTTCTTGTAAGGCTCGATGATGCTCCTCTATCAAAAATCGTTTAGTCACACTGCTTTCTAAATGATCCCACGGAAGAACATCGTCATAATCCATTGACCTGTTGGCATAAAAATGGGGATCAATACCCATTTCTTCAAATCCTTTTAACCAAATTTCATAACGAAAGTGCTCTGACCAACCGTCGAAACGACACCCCGCCTTAAAAGCCCATTCCAACACATCAGCCAAACGTCTATCCCCTTTGGCAAAAACGGCTTCAATAAAACTTGTCTGAACATCATGATAACTGTATTTTATCCGTTTATCCCGAAGTTTTTCGCGTAAATATTTTTGTTTGAGGTCTAAGGAGCTTTGTCCTTCTTGAGGTTCCCACTGAAAAGGGGTATGGCTTTTGGGAACAAACGAACTTGTCGATACCGTAAGCTTAATACTACGTCGAGCTAATTTTGTGCCTAGGGCAATTACCTTTTTTGCTAACGCCACTATACCGTCTAAATCTGCTTGTTCTTCAGTAGGCAAACCGATCATGAAATAAAGTTTGATACTCGACCAGCCCGCTCTAAAGGCAGATTCAGCAGCCTCCAGTAGATTTTCCTCTGTCACACCTTTATTAATGACATCCCGCAGGCGCTGGGTCCCTGCCTCGGGGGCAAAGGTTAAACCTGACTTTCGGACTTTTTGAACCTCTTCCGCTAATTTTACGTCAAAAGAATCCACCCGCAGGGAAGGTAAGGAGACTCCAATTCTTTTCGTTTCATATCTATTCGTAAGTTCAGTCACCAGAGGTTGAATACACGAATAATCACCGGTAGACAGAGAAGTTAACGAAAGCTCTCCGTAGCCTGTTGAGCGAATGAGTGCTTCGGTCTGCCGTAACAAGACCTCCGCAGAACGCTCACGAACTGGTCGATAGATCATTCCTGCCTGGCAAAAGCGGCAGCCTCGAGAACAACCCCTCATAACCTCCAACATGATCCGATCATGCACGATCTCCATATAGGGCACGATCGGTTGTTCAGGGAAAAAAGCAGTTTCCAAATCCTTAACAATAGCCTTTTCGACGACTTTCGGAAAACCAGGCTCCACAACGATCTCTGCAATACGTCCATCTGCTTTATATGCAACCTGATAAGCTTGCGGAACATAAACTCCTTCGATCTGTGCAACCGCCGCCAAGAACTCCTCACGTGGGGACGATTTCTTCTTCTGTTCGTCTATTAGCCTCAAAACTTTAGGTAATTGTTCCTCACTCTCACCTAAAAGAAAGAAATCTATAAAAGGAGCTAAGGGTTCAGGATTATAGGCACATGGCCCTCCAGCTATAACCCAAGGATCTTCCGCTCCCCGTTCAGTTGAACGCAACGGAATTCCCGCTAAATCCAACATATTTAAAATATTAGTGAAACTCATTTCATATTGAAGTGTAAATCCCAAAACGTCGAATTCCTTAATAGGATGTAAGGATTCTAAGGCATACAGGGGAATTCCCTGTTCGCGCATCTTTTCCTCCATATCGATCCAAGGAGCAAAAACACGTTCACAAACAAATTCCGGGATTGAATTGACTAAATGATAAAGAATTCTTGTCCCTAAATGAGACATGCCTACTTCGTATACATCTGGAAAAGCAAAGGCCATATGAACTGAGGTCGCCTCCCAATCCTTATGAATCGAGTTCCATTCTGTGCCTAAATAGCGACTGGGCTTTAATACCTTGGATAATAAAAGCTCGACTTGCCGACGAATTCCCTCCACACTGTGACTATTCATGTTAGAAAAATTGCCCCCTTGTTTGTTACCGACATTGTTGTTACCGACATTGTTGTTACCGACATTGTTGCATCCATGGTAATTTAGAATTATATCATAAAATTTGTAAAAAACCTAGCGCACAACAATAAAATTTCTCGTTCAAAGGTGTCGACACCACCACACCTTGAACAAACAGAAGCAAACCCTAGGCCGAAAAAGCCCAGGGTTCCAATCGTTTACCAGACTTAATTTACTTTGAGAACAACGCTTCATACAAAGCTTCTTTAGAAACTTTTGGCCACTTGTTTAGCCCTATCAATGGCCTTAGCCTTAATATCTTCGGCCTTATCTGGTGTTTGGGCCATGCCTTCGGCAATCACGGACTCAATTGAAGGTACGCCTAAGAAGGTCAGTACGGCCTGGATATAGCTATGACCAAATTCAAAACCCTTGGCCGATCCTTCGGAATATACACCGCCCCTAGCTTGAATATGCAACGCTTTTTTATCTGTCAACAGACCAACCGCACCAGTTTCAGTGTATTTGAAGGTTTTTCCAACAATAGAGATAGCATCAATGTAGGCCTTCATATTAGGAGGAATGCTAAGATTCCACATAGGAGTAACAAAAACATATTTGTCTGCTGCTGCAAATTGATCACTTAACTGATTAATCTGACCTACGATATTTTTTTCTTCAGGGGTCAACTGATCAAAAGCCATTCCCTGTTGAAGCTTTCCCCAGCCACTGAACACATTTGTATCAATAAATGGAATATTTACCTTGTATAAGTCCAGTGGGATAATTTCGTCATTCGGGTTCATCTGACGATAAGCGTTCAAAAATGCTTGGCCTACTGATAAGCAAATAGAATCCTCCACTTGTTTCGGGTTTGCTGTGATATACAACACCTTTACCATTCTTACATCCGTCCTTTCCGTGTTAAGAAGTTCTTCAGGAGATTAAGTACTAGCTTTTACCTAATCTTGTTTGTCTTTAGCTATTATGTCACGGCAAGCCTAAATTAATGTAAAATAAAAAAGAACCCTTCTTTTACCCTCGTACCAACTTCTTTTTAAATTTAATAATTAATAAGTTGCTAGGATATGATATTATATGTTAGCTGCCATTTTATCAAGTAGGCACTTTTTTGTTCTATAGTAACCGAAAACATACTAAGAGGAGTTGAATCCATGATGACGGAACACGATCCGCATGAGCAATGTCACATGAAAGAACAATGTCATAAATATGAAATATGTCCAATGGGTTTAGTGCAAAATATGGTTTCTGGCAAGTGGAAAATACTAATTTTGTGGTATTTAAGTTACAACACGCTTAGATTTAGCGAAATAAAAAAGAAATTACCTAATGTTACGCAAAAAATGCTAACCCAACAGTTAAGAGGTTTAGAAGAAGATACACTTATTTACAGAAAAGTTTATCCAGTGATACCGCCTAAAGTGGAATATGGTTTAACAGAGGTAGGGAAAAAAATAATACCTATCCTGAAAATGATGCATGGGTTTGGATCTGAATATTTAAACGAAAGTCTGAAAAAGACGGAAATCGAACAATAAGCATTTTTAAGATATTGATACCTGGATTCGTTGAAGAATTTCCCGAAAATAAAGGGAATTTTACGATATAAACAAAGGAGCCCAATATCTCTCCATAAAGATATCGGGCTCCTTTGTTTAATTAAATTTAGGATCGTTTTTCCAATCCGTAATACACGTTTTGTTTTAATCTATTTTCTTACCAGCCATCGGCCCTGGTTTAAGGCTATGAATTTCTTCAATATGCACCAGAACTATTGCTTTCGGCCTAGGTACTCCCATTTTCTCAGATAAACTTGCAGCTTGCTCATAAAGTTCCCCACTACTCTTAAGCTCAGAACTACCCCAAAAGCGATAGCCGTCAGGTATTTCTCTATTTACTACCGCTACGGCAACTCTGGAACCGTCTACAATGTTTCTGTAGGTAGCTCCGCCTGTACCTTCACTAAACATCAAGGTATCATCGTTAAGAACCTGCGTTGAACGTTTTGGGGCAATGTTTTGAACACCTTCTTTACTTACTGTTGCGACAAAGCATTGCTCATTTTTAACCATTTCCTTCATATCCTGCGTAAGAACAGCCATAATATTCCCCCCTTTTCTTTTTAAACTACACTCCAAATATAATTGAGAAGTCGAAAATTGACCTGTTATTTTCTAAAGACTCACTATAAATGAGTTGTAGTTAAAGACTTTATCTGAATTATAAGATACGAAAGATAATATGAATAGTACGTACTTTAAAGTAACCTAGTACCTTAAATAATACTAATATTACTTCTCCTAGTATTATTTAAGGTACTATAATACTTTTATGTGCCTACTTGTCAAAACAAGTCTTACATTCTATAATTTGTACAGGTTGAAAGTGCTTCAGAAATGAGTTATTGGCACAGAGAAAAACACCTTTAATAGCTATATTTGTTAGAAATTAACACAGACTAAAAAGGATTGTACAAGGAGGGGTAATACAATGAAAAAAGCTGCTACGGTTGTCCGCTATTTATTCGCAGTGTTCTATATTTTTTCCGCTTTGGGGTATTTCTTTGGTTTTATGCCTTTACCTAAGATGACAGGAATGGCACAACAGTTGATTGACGCAATGATCGGTTCCTATCTAATGACCTTTGTTAAACTTACTGAGTTAGTCGGAGGTATCTTGTTATTATTTAACGTTGTCGGACCTTTGTCTCTGGCCATATTGGCTCCTATCACATTGAATATTTTCCTTTTTAATTTGACCTTAAACCCTTCTGAATTACTTGTAGGTTTAATAATGCTTTTGATTCATCTGGGTTTAACTTGGCACTATCGGGAAAGGTTCATGTTGTTTTTCCGAAAATAAGCCAATGTCTAATGTGAATTATCTCTTGCCAAATAACTCAAAATATACGCTATTACTCTGGGGGGATGACCCTCCTTTTTTTCTTTGTCTTTTTTATGGCTACTTAATCTCCTTAACTAAGTCCTAACTTCCCAACAGGATAATCAATCCCCTCACGCAACATCCCCTCTAAGATCTCCGTTTCGGTAAACGTCCTAGCCACCCCAAATTCTTGATTTGGCAATACAATCAAAGCATAACTATCCGGTGTCAATTCCTCAACTACACGTATCAGCGAAGTATCCTGACAAACAGTGAGCCACTTACTACGCATAAGCCCCTTTCGCACTAATTCCTCTTTTTTTCGAGTCAGTTGGCGAAGGAAGGTCAGCCTTGCAGCGGCAATTTCCTTATTACCCGCTAACCAAAAAAATCCGCCTAAGGGAATTAAAACAAGGGTTTCCCCACTCAATCCTGCTTGAGATATTACAACAATCCCCGTTATAGCAAGGATTACCCCCACTATTTTCCCGGCCCAAGCCAAAGCTTTGGTAGTTTTAACGAAACCAAAAAACTGCACAAACAACGCTCTTACTACCCTACCCCCATCTAGTGGCAAGACCGGTAGAAGATTAAAGACTGCTAATAAATAATTAAAACGCACAAAATCTTCTGCCAGCGTTCCAACCCATAAACCTTGCCAACGAAGTGCCTGACCAAAAAACAGCAAAATAACATTAAAGAACGGGCCAGCCAAAGCCATCAGAGTTTCCTCGACTTTTCTCCCTTCAAAAATGTCATCGCAAGTAACTGCCCCCCCAAAGGGAAATAATTCTAAACTAAGCACCCTAAATCCATAGGCCTTAGCAACAGATAAATGGGCTACTTCATGCCCTACGACCAAACCAAAGGCTAGAAGGGCTTCAGGGAGTAACCCTAATAACGCATATATACCTAACAGCAAAAGAAGACTGGGATGGATCTTGATACTCACCCCAGTCACCTTACCAATTTCCAAATTCACCAACCCCAAACTCTACAGCCAATATTAGCCTTAATCAATCTATTAACCCCAACAGAATAATCGCAATCTAATCCATTCAAAGCCGTCCCCACTACGCCAACCCCACGCCAGGAGTGCAACGATATGACATCAACCCCTACAGCATTATCACCAACTAATCTCCCGTCCCTCGTACCTCGTTCCAAGCCCGTAAATCACTCTTGCTAAGTGAGCATATAGCGGAATTTGCGTGAGCGAGCGTAGGCGATAAGGCGTTAAGAACGACAAGTGACTAGTCCATGGCTAGAACAAGGATGTTCTGATTAGTCACCGCCATGACTCGAACAAGGATGTTCGAGGTTAGAACACCGCCATGGATGGCAAGGTGTCGGATGGCAAGGTGTCGGATGGCGATTAGTGGCGGATGGACTGATGCCGAGTGGATGTAGACTTATAGTCAAACGAGTAGCAAATGTAGCGCATGCGAACGGGTAATATTGGCTTAATATGACCTTAAATAATGAGCATCGCATCCCCAAAACTATAAAAACGATAATGTTCTTCTACTGCAAGCTGGTAGGCCTTTTGGGTAAGTTCATAGCCGGCAAAAGCACTGACTAGCATCACTAAGGTCGACTTGGGAAAATGAAAATTGGTAATCAGACCATCAAGCACTTGAAACTGGTAACCCGGATAGATGAAAATATCTGTCCAGCCTTCCCCGCCTTGCACCAACCCCGCTTGATCGCCAAGGGATTCTAGGGTCCGAGCGGACGTTGTCCCTACGGCGATGACCCGTCTTCCCTCTTTTTTAGCCCGATTAATCCGTTCCCTAGCCTCCGGCAAGACCCTATAATACTCAGAATGCATGGTATGAGCTTTAATATCCTCTACTTTAACAGGACGAAACGTACCTAAGCCCACGTGGAGAAGAATCTCCACAATCTCTACGCCCTTCGCTTTAAGCTGCTCTAAAAGTTGCTCCGTAAAATGCAACCCAGCCGTCGGGGCAGCCGCTGAACCTCGCTCTTTGGCATAAACCGTTTGATAACGTTCCTGATGTTCCAACTGGGTGGTAATATAAGGAGGCAACGGCATCTGACCCAGTTGCTCCAAGACCTCTTCAAATACCCCCTCATACTCAAACTTAATCACCCGATTGCCATTATCTAAAATCTCAAGCAGCTGACCACTGAGCATACCCTCAGCAAAAACAACCCCTTGCCCAACCTTAAGCCGTTTACCAGGCTTGACTAAAACCTCCCAAAGATCCCGTTCCAAACATTTAAGTAACAACACTTCAAGCTTAGCCTGAGTATCCTGCTTGTGGCCAATCAAACGTGCTGGAAGTACCCGAGTGTTATTTAACACCAACACATCCCCGGCTTTTAAAAGGCTAGCCAAATCCATAAAACTATAATTTTCTATACTTTGCTCACTACGCTTCACCACCATCATCCTAGAAGAATCACGCGGCTCAATCGGCACTTGAGCAATCAGCTCCTGCGGTAAATAAAAGTCAAAATCCGAAACATTCAATCTTATTTTCTCCTTCTTGGCACGGCGATACGCGATGCACGATATACACGAAATGCATAATGCATAATTAAGAAACGCTATGTTTTGATCCAATCTCTGCTTTTGATACTATCTTTGCTTTTGATCCTAGTCCTGCTTCTAGGTGTTCCTTCTTCTACGTGAATAATCCAGAGCAAAATTAGCCACTGTTCCGGAACGAGAGAGCAGAGCCATGATACCAGCTTTATTTGTGCCATCCCTCCGGTTAGAGAGCCACCGGGTTGACATTACAAGAGCTACTGTCGTGTTGTGGATAAAACAATACAAAACGTATCTTTAGCCCAAATCTCTGGAGAAGTGGCTCATTTCCCTATGTATTCCAGCACCTCTTACGTCAACGTAAGAAAGCACGCTTGCTAAGAGAGCATATAGCGAATTTGCGTCAATGAACGCAGATCATAAAGCGTTAAGCACGACAAGGGTTCACATACAGAATAGCCTATGGGTTTTGGAGTGTAGCTTTATTATCAAGAGAATAGCAAATGTAGCGCATGCGAACGTGCAAGCGTGCTTTCTTCCCCGTACCTACCTCTTCACAACCACCACATTATCATAATAAAACCCCAAAATATCCGCATATCCATACCCCAACTGAGCCATATGATAAGCACCCCACTGACTCATTCCCACGCCATGCCCCCAACCCCGTCCACTAAAAATAAAGACTCCAAAGGGCTGCACCTTCGGACTACTTCCTTGGCTTGAACTAATAATCTTTCCCAACAAGGGACCCCGCATTTCCTGTTCCTGCACAGGGTAGGGAAGCTTCAACGAACCTGACAAGAACTCCTTAAAATGATCTGTCGGAGTATAGCTGACCTCAAAAAGGCTACCTAAAAAAGCGAACCGACTGATGGATTGCCCAAACGGATAAAACGCCTTGACAAATTCTCGTCCAGTGAGCGCTCGGGTCTTTTCGGTGTTATCGACCAACCTAACCCCTTTTACCCTGCCAGAGGGGAACTTATCAAGTTCGATTTGTTTCACCGGTCCTAACCCAAATTTTTGACCTATCACTTGTGCAGAAGCGATAAAACGCCATTGATCTGCCGCTCCACCCACTCCCCGCGAGAATGGATCAGGATGAGCTGAAAAATGCTTATCCTTATTTAGCCAAACATTTTCAGTCGCTTCAGAATAACCGCCATTATGTGCCGAATAAAAAGCGTCGATCGTCTTTAAAGTCTGATTATCAACGAGGATTTGTCCCGTAGTAGCCTCAACTGCAGCCGTGGCCGAGCCCTCAACTGCTTTTCCCGCATAAGCTTGATCGATATCAGGTGAATCAGTCAGCCTTTTTTGGTTCTGAAGGTTTTTTGCCATAAAAGTTCTGGCTGCTATGGCCTGTGCTTTTAAGCCCTCTAAACCATCCTTGGCCCAGGCATTACTCATCTCAACGGGAACAACCCCTTTAAGATAATCTTCTTCTTCTAAATTATTAATCAGTTTCCAGTGATCGCCCAACCAAGTTAGGCTTAACCCCCCACGATAGGACGCCTGTTCGCCCTGTTGTGAGGTGATTTTCAGAGTACCCTTACCCTGAGAGATTTCCGTCAATTGTACGGTAGCACCTCTTAAGAGCTGATAGTCTTCCTGCTTGAGCCGAAGCACTGGCGCCCAACCGCCCCAGCCCACCTGCAAACTTGAACCTTCCGGAAATTTACCCGTATAGGTCGCAGTTATAATTTCATATTGTCCTTGTTCAATCGTGATATTAAGCCAACCTGTCTGCCCAAACTTCCAGACAAGTTCAACTACCACTTCTTTGGCCAGACACTGGCTTGTTATAAAAAGGTTAAGCAGCATAACTCCTAGAAATATGGCGATCCTTCCCACAGGTAAACGAAAGTGTTTCATAAATACACTCCTTCCCTATGAACAGATTGCCCTCTTTTCCCAGCTTATATTCCACTCTCCTCTGTGAATAGCCCTTGGTCCGTGCGTCTTTGAGGCAGTGGGAGCCCTAAATGTTGATAGGCCTTCGTGGTGGCTGTTCTGCCCCGTGGCGTGCGTTGCAAAAAACCCATTTGCAACAAAAACGGTTCGACAACATCCCCGAGGGTTTCTGCCTCTTCCCCAATTGTGGCAGCCAAAGTTTCTAAGCCCACCGGTCCGCCGTTGAACGTTAAGATAATTGTTTTTAACGTCTTTTGATCGATCTGATCAAGGCCGGCCAGATCGACCTCTAATTGGTCTAAGGCCCCACGTGCTAATTTTTGAGTAATCGTACCATCTTCCCAAACCTGGGCATAGTCCCTAATTCGCTTAAGTAAACGATTGGCAATCCGAGGAGTTCCACGGGAACGAAGCGCAATTTCTTGCGCCCCTTTTTCTGTGATTGACGTTCGCAAAATCCTGGCGGTTCTACAAATAATCGTATGAATATCTTGAACCTCATAGAATTCCAGCCTACTGATGACTCCAAAGCGATCTCTCAATGGGGAGGTTAATTGTCCTGCACGGGTCGTTGCTCCGATTAAGGTAAAGGGAGGAAGGGACAATCTGATGGAACGTGCACTAGGCCCTTTACCAATGACGATATCCAAGCAGCCATCTTCCATAGCCGAGTAGAGAATTTCCTCCGAAGTTCGGCTTAGTCGATGTATCTCATCGATAAACAACACATCCCGTGGTTCCAAGGCCGTGAGGATCGCTGCCAGATCGCCCGGGCGTTCGATCGCCGGTCCGGAGGTCGTACGAATGCTGACTCCCATTTCCGTGGCCACAATGTTGGCTAGGGTTGTTTTACCTAAGCCAGGTGGACCATAAAGCAAGACATGATCTAACGCTTCTCCCCTGCTGGAAGCAGCTTGGATAAAAACCTTTAAGTTTTCCTTAACTTTAGTTTGTCCGATATAATCAAGCAGGCGGTGAGGTCGAATGATCTCGCCTTCTTGATCCTCTGTTTGTTCCTGTGGAGCAATCAAACGTTCATCCATCTCTAGCCGCCCCCTTCGTTAGCACACGCAGGGCACCCTTAACCAGTTCCTCAGTTGTTAAATCGTTAGCTTCACCGTTTAACTCACCGTTCACCTGTCCCAAAGCTTGCCGAGTTTCTGCCATAGTATATCCTAACACCAGCAAGGTTTCTAAGGCATCAGAATTACCAAGGTGGGCTCCTGCTCCTGCATCTGCTCCGAGAGTATTCCCTCCAGCAACCATTGGTCCTTTAAATTTTTCCTTTAATTCAAGCACCAGTCGTTGAGCTATCTTCTTGCCTATTCCGGGGACTTTCGTTAACAAACTAATATTTTCACTTGAAATAGCCAGTTGGATTTCTTCTGGACCAAACGTCGACAGAATCGCCAGCGCAGCTTTCGGCCCAATTCCAGAGACCCCTAACATTAATAAAAAGAGTCTTTTTTCCTCTATACTATCGAAGCCGTAAAACGACAAATCATCCTCTCTGACATGAAGATGTGTATATAAAAAAAGCTCTTGTCCGATTCTGACCTTAGTAAGCAAGCCTAAAGGAACCGTAAGTTGGTAGCCTACGCCTTGGACGTCGAGCACCAAACTATCCACCTGAACCTCCCATACTCTACCACGCAACATCCCGATCATCGCGCTTCCCCCAATTTGCGCAGTAAAGCACTACTGTGGGCATGACAAATTGCCACTGCCAAAGCATCAGCAGTATCATCAGGTTTTGGGATCTCCTGCAAACCCAGGAGTGCTTTAACCATTTGTTGGACTTGCGTTTTATCTGCTTTACCATAGCCTACCACGGCTTGTTTCACCTGTAAGGGTGTGTATTCGAAGACAGGAATACCCATCTTGGCCGCTGACAACAGCACTATTCCTCTAGCGTGCCCCACAGACATCGCCGTAGTAGTATTCCGATTGAAAAATAACTCTTCCACGGCAACTTCATCGGGGTGATAGTTAGCCAGAAATTCCTCGATATTATTGTATAATATCAGCAGTCTTTCGGCCAAAGGCGTATGAGCGGCCGTTCGCCAACTACCGTAGTTAAGCGCGGTTAACTTATTCCCCTTTTTTTCAATTAAACCGAAACCCATGATCGCCGTCCCCGGGTCAATTCCCAAAATTATCATCCGTCACCCCACACACGCAATTCATAATTTATAATTCATAATTCATAATTCATAATCAAGCACGATCTAATTAATAATTAAGCATTATGCATTAAATTACCCCTAGATATTCCTTCCTCGTGTTCCAAACCCAGCTTACCCTACAGTATAAAAATGCCTAGAGTTGCAACTCGTGCGAGTAGCTGCGTCGCCATGGTGAGTGTGCGCTTGCACCCCGGGATTTCTCCAACCGTATCCCACTTACTCATTCCACAATTGCTCACTCACAGTGTCGATGAACGATTGAACTTCATCGAGGGAATTAAAGACAACCTTTGGTGCCATCTCTAAAAGGTCGATCGGCCAAACTTTTACATCTAGCCCAGAAAGGATCACATTCCCCTTCTCACCCGGTTTTCCTTCAACGACTGATATGAGTCCCCCGTTAACAACAAAGTGATAGTTTGGAACTTCTATTACAGCAGTTGCGGTAAGATTGGTTGGCGTCTGTACGTGCCCAAATTCAGTAGTTAACCAACCCGTGAAAAAAGGAACAGATAAGCCAATAGAAACTCCAATACCTAAGGCAACAAATAATTGTTTCCAAAAAGACATAATAACCCCCCCGACAAGTTTTAGCTATAGTCTTGCCAGGGAAGGCGGAATGCATACGAGGCGCGAGGCGCGAAGTTCGAAATAACGAGGCTAATCTGTGCCATGCCTCTCGGCTCTGATTTCTGCCTCGTATCGTGCCTCGTGCATCGCGCCTCGTACTTCGCACTTCGCTACAGTTCTCCCTCAATCGCTTCTGCTATATCGAAGTTTGAGTAGACGCCTTGGACATCATCGTGCTCTTCAAGGAGTTCCATCAGTTTAATAATCTTTCTTGCTTGGTCAAGCTCAGTAATTTCTACGTTGTTCTGAGGAATCAAGTTGATCACAGCCTCTTCGATGGCTATTCCTTGATCTAATAAGCTCTGACGTACTCCTTCCATCTCAGCTGGAGCAGTATAAATCAAAAACCCTTCCTCATCAACCCCTTCAAGATCCTCTGCGCCTGCTTCTAAGACGATTAACATCAACTCATCTTCGGATAATTTTCCTTTAGGCAAGGACAATTGCCCCTTTTCCTCAAACATCCAATTAACACAACCGCTCTCTCCAAGGTTCCCACCATTCTTGGAAAAGATATGTCGTACTTCGCCTGCAGTGCGGTTGCGGTTATCTGTCATAATATTAGCCATAATGGCTACCCCACCGGGACCATAGCCCTCGTAAAGCAGTTCTTCATAATTCGTTCCTTCACCACCACCGGCACCCTTTTGTATAGCTCTATTAATATTATCATTTGGCATATTGGCGGCTTTGGCATTTTCAATAGCAATTTTCAACCGGAAATTATTTGCTGGTTCTCCTCCCCCGGCCTTCGCCGCTACGATCAATTCTCTGCCTAGTTTGGTAAACATTTTTCCCTTTTGAGCATCAGCCTTACCTTTTTTATGTTTAATATTGGCCCATTTTGAATGCCCTGACACGGCAACTCCCCCTTATTCTAGTCCAAAAACATTGTAGCATATTTATCGCATTGCCAAAAGTTATCTGTAAAAAATATCAACGCTCCACATTCCAATCTCAACTTTCAACTCTCAACCTTTTTTCAACTTCTTCCACTATGGCTTCAACAAGATGCGGTAAAGGTACTTTATTCACCCCAATGATTTGAACATTCCCTCGTTGTATGGGTAGTAATAGTTTATCTGACTTACTAGCTGAAATTGCACTAGCCATAGCAGGGGTAACCTCCCCCATAAGACCGTAAACCATCATAATCGCCACAGCACCAATAATTAAATCAACTCGATCAACATTGTAACAAATGGCTGACTCACCAGAAGCCCCCTCAGTCGCTCCGGCACGTAGCATTGCCCCTGTAGCTAAAGCATTGGTACCTAAGCCAAGAATCTCTAAATCAGGTATTCTTTTTCTAAGTTGTTCTACAATATGTTTTCCAATACCCCCACCTTGACCGTCTATTACAGCTACGCGCACTTTTTACCCTCCTTAGGTCAAGCTCAGGTTGCCCATATCTTACATTGTACACGCTACACACTAACATCATCAAGTTCTTTGCTTGTGTTTATACCGTTTTCAAAAGACAATCTGAAGGTTAAAGAATATTCAAACTTTTAGAAAAGGGCTAGCCAAAGTTTGAGAAATAGGTTACAATATATTTGTGGAATGCACTATGTTTCACAACTAGTGTAGCTTGTACGCTAGTTACCTATCAACTCACTCCTCCTCAATCTAACCCCTCTGTTATATGCCCAGTTTTACACTGGGCTTTTTTTATGCTTGTCTAATCGTAATTATTGGCGCCTAATACAATTAAGATTAAGTATAATTTTAGTTTTATCCGGACAATCTAATAGTGATTTCGCAATAAAATTGGAGGAGGGAATTGAACTATGAGCCGTAATAAGCTGGAAGTACCTGAATCCGAAAAACAAATGGATAATCTAAAATGGGAAGTTGCTGAAGAGCTCGAATTGGACGATGATATCAAAGAAAAAGGGTTTGCAAATATGACGACTCACGAGGTAGGTAAAATCGGTGGAACTATGGTCAAAAAAATGGTCGAATATGCCGAGCATCAAATGGAAACTGGTGCCGATATCAATGACTAATTACAAAGGGTGAATCAGTTAAAAAGAGGTTGGCACATTACGCCAACCTCTTTTTTGTACTATTCAACAACGTTCACTGATTAATATTTTTATGCAACCAATGTTCTCTATCTACTTGTACGAAACGGTCGTAGCGCACGGGGACGTCCCAAAACTTCTGCCCAAACAATACCTTGCATAAGTTCCCTTTCTCTCAGGTGCAAGTCTAAGTCCAGTGCACTTGGCTGACTTAGTGCTCTGACTTCAGGAGGCAAACCAGCTTTGGCCTCCTGATAATTTTTAGTTTTTCCTGTTAACGAAGTTCCTTCTACACCTAGAAGTCCCTCTATGCCTGGAAGTCCCTCCACTCCCTGTTCTCCTTGAGTGCTCACCCCACCAAGACTCCCACCATAACGGGAGGTTTGTGTCGACTCTTCAGTTCCGAGGTCGGGAGCATCACTAAGGCTGGAGAAGTTTCGCTCTGGAAATTGTTTCGACTCTAAAAATCGTTTAGGATTCTGATTCTCAATCCATTGATTTAACATATCCATTAACGTGTTGGGCTTTGAGTCCCCACCAGAAAACATCTCTCCCAAGGATCTTGGTCTTCCAAGTATTTGTCTTTCAGATATTGGTCTTCCAGGCTGGTTCTTATGTTTGACCTTTTCAATAAAGCTATAAATCGCAAAACCGATCACGATTACTGTAAAAAAATCCATTATTCCACCTACTTCTTGGCAATGATTTCGGTAGTCTCCTCGCCTTTACCCGTCTGAGCAATATTCTCACGCATCCGAGTGTCAGCTAAGATATTTTGCATATTGAAATAATCCATCACCCCAAGTTTCCCCTCCCGTAAGGCGAAAGCCATTGCCTTAGGAACCTCTGCCTCTGCTTCGACAACCTTCGCCCGCATCTCCTGGACAGAAGCCTTCATTTCCTGTTCTTTGGCTACAGCCATTGCTCTGCGTTCTTCTGCTTTAGCTTGAGCAATCTTTTTATCAGCTTCTGCTTGATCTGTTTGAAGTTGGGCACCAATGTTTTTACCGACATCGACGTCTGCAATATCAATGGATAGAATTTCAAAGGCTGTTCCCGCATCTAACCCTTTTGATAAAACAGTACGTGAAATAAAATCAGGATTTTCTAAAACAGTTTTATGGGAAGCTGAACTCCCAATACTGGTTACAATTCCTTCCCCAACGCGGGCGATAATAGTTTCCTCACCAGCGCCTCCCACGAGACGATCTATATTGGCGCGTACTGTCACCCTAGCTTTAACCCGAAGTTCTATGCCATTTTGCGCTACGGCTGAAACAATCGGGGTTTCAATTACTTTAGGGTTAACGGACATCTGGACTGCTTGCAAGACATCACGACCTGCTAAATCAATCGCAGCCGCCCGCTCAAATTGTAAGGGAATCGCCGCACGTTCAGCTGCAATTAAAGCATTAACTACTCTATCAACATTCCCACCTGCTAAATAATGAGCTTCTAGTTGGGCCGTCGTAATATCAAGTCCAGCTTTATGCGCTTTAATCAAATTGTTCACAATTAACGAAGGCGTCACACGACGCAATCTCATTCCAACCAATGTGAAAATCCCAACATTAACACCCGCAGCTAGTGCTGAAATCCATAGTCCTACTGGAACAAACGACAGAATTATACTTAGAACCACAAACACTAAGATCAAGATAATAATCGGTGTAATTAAAAGAGACATTCATATACCCCCTTTTGTTTAATGCACAATGATAATGCATAATTATGGATTACGAATTACAAATTAACGACCGTGCTTGATTATGAATTATGAATTCTTACCACGATCCGTACCCCCTCCACTGCGATCACTTTCACCTGCGACCCAGCTTTAATAAATCCTCCTTCTGTCACTACATCCACACGTTCACCTTGGAAATCTGCTGTTCCTGCAGGTCTTAATTGGGTAAGTGCTATTCCTTGCTTCCCGATATAGTCTTCGTAATTAACTTTTGGTGCAGTATAACCAGCCTTATTGCTTTGACTAGTATTAAGCGAAAGTTTTGACCATAATTTCTTAGTTCCCGTGAAACGAAAACTCAAATATACCAAAACACCCAAAATAACAAATGTTCCCAGTGAATATAGTACACCTTCATACCAAGTATCTGATACAAATATTATGCCAACCACTAAAGATGTTATCCCCAAAATTCCACTTACCCCAAAACCAGGAATCACAAAGAGTTCAAATGCCAGCAAGATAATCCCAAAAACGAATAAGGCTATAATCATCTCAGTAGTCAAGATCCGTCCCTCCCCCGCTCTTCAAGCTTGTATTGAAATCACCTAAACACTTGCTGAGTTTACTTAACTCTTTGTCTCTAGACTTACCAGCCAACGCTCGGCAATTTGCCGAAATAAGTTAGCTTGAGCCAATAAGTTAAGAATAACTAAGGTTGTTACCACCTTATCTCTATCCTCGTCAGATAGTTTCTCCTCTGCTAAAGAATCTTCCACATCACGTTCCATGCTTTGAAGCGTAAGCTCCCAATTTGTTCTCGTTTTATCAAATATTTCACTATAGTAACGATAAAGCTTGGTAGGATTTATGCGATCATCTGAGGTTTCTATGAGACTCTCATTAACATAGCTGAGCAAATTAGAAATCCTCTCCAGCGGCAGTATGTTCCTCAAATCATTAATTAACAAGATATTGGCGACTTGCTCCCGATTATACTTCTTTTTCTCTGGGTTTGGAAGATATTTACGTCTTACCCAATTTTGAATGTGAGTGCTGTTAATATCATTTTTACTAACAAGTTGTGCCACCTCGACAACTTGAGCAAGCATCATAGAATCTAACTCTAAATAGGGGAGAACCTTTTGCTTCAGTTCTAACTGAGCTAGAACTTCCCGTATATGATTTACCGTCATGTATTCACCCCCACTCTCTCAGTCTCAGTATTACTTCGATAAGCTTACTTGGTTTCTCTTATCATATGATTATTATGAGCACTTGTCAATACTTTTATTATCATAACTCATGTTTATATTATACGATAATATGATCTATTTGAAACTATGAAAGAGCTGATGTTCACGAGAGTCTTGTGTGTTCCCCTTCCAGAGGTCGGAAAATCTGTGGTTAGAGATCAAGGCCTCGTCAAAAATTAATCAAAAGAAAACCATATGAAGTCTAAAAAGTACTTTTTTATATTAATTCAACATTATTTAATGAAATATTATAGTTTAATTAAAATGAAATTTATGTTATATTTCGAATTATTAGTAATATACATTATTAATAATAATTTGGAATACGAGGTGGAATAATTTATGCCTTGGTATCAGGTAACCTCAAAAAAACTAAGTTTTCCAACTCGTCAAGAAATCACTATTGTTATTGTTGTCGCTCTGATTTCACTAGGCACAATCCTTTACTTCTGGCTTTTTTCATGACATATACCAGTGGTCAGAAAATCCGAGGCCAGAGATCAGAATATAAAACACGGTAACGCAAAGAGACTACCTTTTTTATTCAAAGTAGTCTCTTTTTGTTTGGGTTTCCCATCGTTATTTTATGTCGCCTCTCGGGGGAATTGATGAATTCGCGAGATTCGCGGATGGGCTTACGTCCCTCCGGCTACTCCAGCTGCTCCGGCTGCTCCGGCTGCTTTCAAGATAGTCTCATGGTTTCTTCTACCCTTTAGGGAATGATATCGCTTTGCAATTTTAGAACCTCTTCCAGAGGGAGCCCTGTTATTTCTTCAATGAGTTCGACCGCTAAGCCTTTCTTTAAAGCTGCCTTGGCTGTCAGTACCCTGACTTCTTCTCTGCCTTCTTCCCTGCCTTCTTCTTTTGCAGTATCCAATATCCCCAACTCCTGCCCAAGGTAAGCAAGATAGTCGTCATATCCCCGTCTTTCTTCCTCGCTCATCATTAGATAATCCAGCTTCTTGGCCGCCAGCAGAATTCCTGGTGACTTGAAGTCCTCACGTATTGCACCATGCTTGAAGAAGTATACCCATTCGTCGATAGCCCCGTTGATCATATCCTCAAACTTTTCTACATAAATCATATAGTATTCTGGAAAGACATTTTTGCTGGTAACAACCGATGTTTCTTTGTGTTTAGCCTTAGCTTCATGAAGAATAAGCGGTTTTTTCGTGTGCAGTCCAATCAGCTCTGTTGTACCGTAATAGATAAAATCTGTGTTCTCTTTTTCATCCACTCGCATGGTATGATACAGGATACTGATAGATATAACTTTCACAACTTCGCTGTAGCCTTTCCCCAGCTCCAAAC
>JBAQMG010000083.1:0-35026 GCA_049302575.1 Desulfitobacteriaceae bacterium
ACCTTGACTGTGGCTGATCCTACTTTAAGGGCCATACCAACAGTTTCGGCTAGGTTAAAATTGACGTTGGTCAAGGTTGAGTACAAGGCTTCCTGAGTTATAGCATCAACCTCTGGATCGCTATAGCCTAATTGCCGAGCATGAGTGGCGTAAGCAGCGATTCCCTTTAAACCAAAGATAATGGTATCTTGCAAGCTGGCGATATTCTCGTTTTTACCACAGACCCCGACTTTAGTACATCCTCCACTAGGTGTTTGTTCACATTGATAACAGAACATTGTCATAATCCCCCTTTGTTTTTTTAGAATTATTTATTTGTTACATTGATCTTACCCTAATTATTAAATACTAGTTGTGATCGCAAAGTAATTTTAATGTGATAAATCTCACACTTTAACTAGTAAACATCTTCTAGAATGGGTATAATCAAAGCAGGATTTTTAAAATTGGAGGGATTAGGTTTGACTAAAGGTAAAATACAAATGGCTAATGGACAAACGATTTCAATCGAGTTCTTTGATGAGGCTGCACCTATCACAGTCGCTAACTTTGTAAAGCTAGCAAAATCCGGCTATTATAATGGTTTGACTTTTCATCGAGTTATTCCAGGATTTGTAGCTCAAGGTGGTTGTCCTAATGGTAATGGAACTGGGGGGCCAGGGTATAAAATTAAATGCGAGACTCAGGGAAACACGCATAAACATTTAAGAGGTGCTTTATCTATGGCTCATGCTGGTAAAGATACAGGGGGAAGTCAATTCTTTATCTGCTTTGAAGCAGCACCCCATTTAGATGGAGTTCACACAGTATTTGCTCAGGTAGTTGAAGGAATGGACGTTGTTGATCAGATTAAGGTTGGCGATAAAATGGAACTTGTGAGCATTGAGGAAGAGAACGTATAAATCACGGGTACTCGAACAAGGATGTTCGAGGTGCAACATCGCCATGGATGGCAAAGGTGACGTGATGGCAAGGTGTCGGATGGCTAATGAAGCTTCCGCTAAAAATCAGGCAGAAGCCAAGTTTTCTTTTTCTTGGAGGGATAAAATGTTAGATCTCATGCGTCTTTTTGTTCAGGTTATTGAAGAACAAAGTTATACTGCTGTGGCGCGTAGATTGGGAATTAGTCAACCTGCAGTGTCCAATCAAATGAGAGTACTTGAGGAAAAACTTGGTGCTAAGTTGCTTTATCGAAAAGGTAAAGGGATTGCGTTAACAACCCAAGGGGAAATAGTTGTTCAGCATGCTAAATCAATGCTGAACAACTATACAAAAATGTTTGATGAACTTGGGGGACTGGATGACGAACTAAGTGGAAAGGTTCATATTGGAGCTTCTCATATTCCTGGTGAATATTTGCTGCCTTCAAGGTTGGCTGTTTTTCAAGTTGAGTATCCTAAAATCAGGTTTAAGCTTTCAATCGGGGATAGTCTGGAAATTGCAGATAAGCTTTTAGCAAATGAGCTTGATTTTGCAGTAGTAGGGGCTGCTTATGATTCTGAAAAGTTAACGTCTGACTTTTGGTTAAATGATGAACTTAATTTGGTAGTTCCTAAAAATCACCCACTAGCTTTGCAGAAGAAAATTAATTTAAACGATTTGCGAGCTTATCCAATGATTATCCGTGAACCTGGTTCGGGGCATCGACGTACTTTGGATGAGGCTCTGAGTAAAATTGGGTTTCAATCTGAGAATTTGCGAATTGGGTTGGAAGTAGGAAGTACTGAAGCAGTTAAGAATGCCATTCGTTATGGACTTAGCTATTCTTTTTTATCAAAGTATGCCCTTCAAACTTATGATAAGGAACAATTGCAAATTTGTCAGGTTGAAGAATTACATCTCGTCAGAGGTTTCTATTTATTAAGTTTGCGTAATAAATCGTTATCTGCTGCGGCAAGCGCGGTATATCAATTCATTAATAAATTGGGGGGTTCTTAATAGATGTTCATTTCCTGTAGTTGCAGGGAAGAAATTTGGGAAATTCCCCGAGCAGGAGTAGCATGTGTCGCGGGATATTGGAATCCGGAGGAATTTGCACCTAACTCGAAATCTACGCTGATTGAGTGGCAAGATGGTATCTTGACTAGTCTCAAAGATTACAACGAAATCCCCAAGAGTGAAGAGGTTTATAATTGGACGGATTTCTATATTATGCCTGGTTGGTTAGATGCACATGTTCATCTAGCCTTAGATAGTATTGATTTTAGTAAATCCCTAAAAAATTGGTCGCACCCAGCGCTAATGCATGAAAATCTAGAAAAGATATTACGCCGCTATTTGGAATTAGGGATTGTTGGGATAAGGGATGGTGGAGATCTAACGGGTTATGGATGGCTTGCTAAAAAAAAGATCAGTGACGGTAAGTGGGTAGGACCTAAAGTGCAATCTGTCCGTGAGGCTGTTTATAGGGTCGGCTCTTATGGGAAATTTTTAGGTGTAGGATTCAAGAATATTGAAGATTGGCGAGCAAAACGAGACGGTTTTTTTGCTCTTGGACAAGATCAGTTAAAAGTCATTGTCTCAGGTTTAATAAGCTTTCGGAAACTTGGTGTTGTGGGACCTGTTCAATGGTCCTTGGCAGAGTTGCAACAAGTTGTCAATGATGCCCATGAACAAGGAATTAGGGTTATGGCCCATGTAAGTGGGGAAGAAGCTATTACAATAGCCATCAAGGCCGGGGTTGATTCTCTGGAACATGGTTACTATATCACGCATAATCAACTAACTAAGCTGCTTGAAAAAGGAATTTCCTGGATTCCGACGGTTGCTCCTGTTGGTAATCTTCTAGCAAGAGCCACCAAACGTTATACCATAGAGGAAAAGAGTGTGCTCCGTAGCATTTTACGCCGACATCTTGATAGTATCTATGAAGCCTATCAGTTAAAAGTATCTTTAGGGGTTGGAACGGATGCCGGAGCCTATCATGTTCCGCATGCTGAGTCTCTGTTAGATGAAATGATGTGGTTTGCCGAATCAGGAATTCCAACCTTAGAGGTTCGACGCATGGCCTCATTAGAAAACGCAAAAATTATGGGTTGGTCTGATTTTGGCCGTTTACAGTTAGGTACAGCAATGGATACCTTGCAATTGAGCGATCATCTTTTCGGTACATTTGCCTGTTCTATAACGAAGAAAATGTGAAATAGTTCCAGACTTTCTACTATAATTTTGGACTATTCCTAGGAGGAACATCTTGAGGCTGTTTGTCAGTAACTTTAATTCTTTAATTTATCAGACCATCGATAATTTTAATTTCATTAATGCTCCTCAAGTAACCTTAATTTATGGACCACAAGGTTTAGGTAAAACTACTGTCTTAAATTTACTTTATCAACGGATGTTTAAGAAAAAGATTTCAGTAAAGCTAGTCAATGCTCGAAATTTTACTCAAGAATATGCCTATGCGGCCCAAGAAAACATGCTGGATTCTTTTCGAGAACGTTTTCGCACACCGAAATTATTATTAATTGATGATTTGCAATTATTAGCAAGAAAACCGAAGACCCAAGTGGAGCTGTTATACACGTATGAACATATAATTGAGCGTGAAGGTAAAATGATTATCAGTCTAGAGGCGGATTTTCCTGAACTCAATTTCTTGGGAAAAGCTCTAGCTTCACGTTTTTTAGGTGGTTTAGTTTTAACGGTTAAGCCGCCGTTGAGTGAAGAAATGGAAGAATTTATTGATTATTACTTAGATCAGAGACGTTTAATTATGGAACGTGAAGCTGTTCAATGCTTAGCTAGTCTGGTTTGTAATCTAAAAATGGCTATAAGCAGTATTAATAAGTTTATCGAATTTGCCGAGTTAAGACAGGTTGCACTTACTTTAAAGTATTTCCAAGAATTTTGGAGTAAATTGGAGGAGACTGACTCACGAAAGTTAGAGACTGTAAATGTTATTCGAGTAACGGCGGAGGTTATGGGTAGTACAGTTGAAGAACTAATTGGCTTCAAACGCACTCCAAAGATAGCTGAAGCTAGACAATTAGCGATCTACACTAGCCGTTTTCTTTGCCAAAGTTCATATCCGGAAATTGGACGTTGGTTTTCACGTGGACATGGGGCAATAATCTATGCCTGCCAACAGATGGACAAAAAGCTAGCGTTGGATAACGCTTTAAAACAGAGATTTGAAACGATTTTAAAGTTTTTTCGTAATTAATAGCCTTTCAACGCTGACTATGATTAATAAAGTACTGCGCTGCCTATATCCTCGCAGGTTACCTATGGAAATTGATGGGTTTGATTACTGTTGTTGATGTACTTTAGTAGTCAGTAAATATAAGGGGTCTCAAAATGTAGGTAGAATTTATGAAAAAGGTTTTAGAATAAGTACTTATATATCTTGTAAATTCCATTTATGGTAATATAATAACTACGTAGTTGTTTTGGAGGTGACAGTGTGGTAGAATCCATTAAAAAAATTGCAGTATTAACCAGTGGCGGGGATGCTCCTGGGATGAATGCGGCTATAAGGGCTGTCGTTCGTAAAGGTATATATCACGGATTAACTGTTTGTGGTATAGAAAGAGGCTTTGATGGTCTTATCAATGGAGTAATTAAAGAGATGAGCTTGGGTTCTGTAGCGGATATTGTGCATCGGGGTGGCACAACTCTAATGACAGCTCGATCTGCAGAAATGATGACAAAGGAAGGTCAGAACAAGGCGGTAGCGATGCTGAGAGACAATGAAATTGATGCTTTAGTTGTGATAGGTGGAGATGGTTCTTTCCGTGGGGCTCAAACTTTATCTGCCCAAGGGGTTAAGATAGTAGGTATACCTGGAACGATTGATAATGATATTCCCGGTACGGATCTTACGATTGGGTTTGATACAGCGGTTAATACAGTTGTCGAAGCTGTGAGTAAAATTCGCGATACGGCTGCTTCACATGAGAGAACTTTTATTGTAGAAGTTATGGGTAGAAATTGTGGAAGTATTGCTCTTCAGGCTGGTTTGGCCTGTGGTGCTGAATCGATTTTGGTACCTGAGGTACCTTTAGACTTTGATGAGGTAATAGCCAAATTGCATAGAGGGCATCAACGTGGAAAAAATCAGAGTATCATTATCCTTGCTGAGGGAGTAGGTAAAGCCTATAAGTTAGCCGAAGAATTAAATGCCCGAACTGGCTTTGAAACACGTGTAACAGTTCTTGGTCACCTGCAACGTGGGGGCAACCCGAGTGCTTTCGATGGGATGATGGGTGCGGCTATGGGTGGTAAAGCAGTAGAAATTTTTTTAGCCGGGCAAACTGATATGATGACGGCTTTTCAAAATCAAGAGGTTATCGCCTGTCCGTTGGAAGTGGCTTATGGACCGCGTCGTCCTTTCAATAAGGCCTTATATGATTTAGCCGGAGAGTTGGCAATTTAAGAGTTTGTTGGGAGGGCGCTATGATGGATGTTAGTGAAGTAAGCACGAACCGCCTACGCCTTGATTATACAGGTATGATGCGAAATAGTTATAACCTCCAGGGCTGGACTGAAGATAAATTGGCTTCAATTCAACCACAATTAACGGAGGCTCATAGTTCATTAAAGATACAAAGGCTAAAGGGCAATTTAGACTTTTCTAAGTTATTGCTAGAGATGAAACAATTATTACCGTCATTGGTTGATTATGCGAACGAACTGGCTCGCGAGTTTGATAATTTTGTAGTTTTAGGTATTGGCGGATCTGCGCTTGGGCCGTTAGCAGTCCAACAGGCTTTAAATCCCTATTATTATAACGAACTTTCGTTGAACCAAAATCCTAAACGTCCTCGTTTATACGTAGTGGATAACATTGATCCAGTTCGGTTTACTGATTTGCTGAAGGTACTTGATCTGAAGAAGACAATTTTTAATGTAATCACGAAATCAGGAGCTACTTCAGAAACAATGGCCCAATTTTTAATCATTCGCGATATTTTGCGTCAGGCTTGTGGAACAGATTATGCCAAACATCTTGTAGTTACAACGGACAAAGAAAAGGGAAATCTTGCTCCGCTGGTAAAGCTGGAGGGTTATCGTAGTTGGGTCATTCCTTCAGGTATCGGTGGACGTTTTTCTGAACTAACTCCGGTAGGCTTGCTTCCCGCCGCAGTATGTGGAATTGACGTGCAAAATTTACTTGATGGTGCCTTGATGATGGATCAATTGATTCGAGAGAGTGAATCAATTCTGTCTAATCCTGCACAGCTGAGTGCGGCCTTAAGCTACTTGGCCTTGCAAGAGGGAAAAAATATTTCGGTTTTTATGCCTTATGCAGACTCGCTGAAAACTTTATCTGATTGGTATGCTCAACTTTGGGCAGAAAGTTTGGGAAAACGTGTTAATCGTCAGGGGCAGGAGGTTTTTGTAGGACAAACACCAGTTAAAGCCTTAGGGGTTACCGATCAACACTCTCAGGTTCAGCTTTACGTAGAGGGACCTAACGATAAGGTGATTACCTTTTTAACTGTGGAAAAATTAACTGTCGATTACTTTATTCCTACAGACGAAGGGTTACCAGCAGATGTCCGATTTTTAGGTGGACATAGTTTGGCAGAGTTACTTCATGCGGAACAAAAAGCCACAGAATATGCACTTACCTTGGCTGGGCGTCAACATCGAAAGATAATATTACCGTTTCTTAATGCTTACACACTAGGTCAACTTCTCTTGTTACTGGAGTGGGAAACTGCTTATATGGGAGAACTACTTGATATTAATGCTTTTGATCAGCCTGGAGTTGAAGAAGGAAAGATCGGTACTTATGCCTTAATGGGCAGAGAAGGCTTTGAAACTAGAAGACATGAGATCGAGGACTATGCTAAAACTCTTTACATCTTATAGCCGAGGTGAATCAAGTGAGGTGAAAAACTATGGAACCAATTTTTGCCTTGGATATAGGAACAAGGATGGTTATGGGTCTTATAATGACCAAAAATGAGCAAGGCTATCAAATACTAGCAGGTGCTCGAACTGAACACCGTCAAAGAGCAATGTACGATGGGCAGGTACATGATGTAGATGAGGTTGCCCAAGCAGTTCTCCGTATTAAGGATGAACTGGAAAAGAAGACTAATACTCAGTTGAAATCTGTAGCTGTGGCCGCCGCTGGTCGGGCGTTAAAAACTGAGGTAGCAAGCGTCGAGCATACAGAATCTGTTCCGATTCGTTGGGAACGTGAGAATGTTTTAGCTTTAGAAATGGAAGCGATTCAGCATGCTTTACGGCAGATCGAATTCTCAGCGCAAGATAATTCGTTAGCACATCATTGTGTAGGCTACAATGTTGTGTCGAGCTGGTTGGAAGGAGAAGAGATAGCTAACTTAATCGGTCAGAGGGGTAGAAAAGCCAAGGTTACGGTGATTGCTACTTTTCTGCCGCGTACCGTTATCGATGGTTTAGTCGCTGTTCTCGAACGAGTAGGTTTAGAGATGAAAAGTTTAACTCTTGAGCCGATTGCAGCCGGACAGGCCGCAATTCCAGCGAGTATGAGACGTCTGAATTTAGCGTTGGTAGATATTGGTGCTGGCACAGCTGATATTGCCTTAACTAAGAAGGGTTCGTTTTTTGCTTATGGCATGGTGCCTATGGCTGGAGATGAAGTTACAGAAGCAATTTGTGCGCACTATTTATTAGATTTTAATGTGGGAGAGAAGGTAAAACGAGAGTTGACTAAGAAAGAAAAACTCACGTTTACTGATTTTTTTGGTACTAAATTAATGGTAACAAAGCAAGAAATCTTGGGTTTAATCAAACCGGTGATTGAAAAGCTAGCTTCTAAAATTTCCGAAGAACTATGCAAACTGAATAATGGTATTCCTCAAGCTGTTATTTTAATCGGCGGTGGGAGTTTGACACCCTTGTTGCAGGACGCTTTAACTGAAGAGTTAGGAATCCCTAGGACTAGAGTTGGAATCCAAGTTAGAGAACGGTTGATTGGGGTTCACGGAGAAAAATCTCTTAAAGGGCCTGATGCAATTACTCCTATTGGGATCGGAATGGCAGCACTTGAAGAACAAGGCTTACATTACTATTCAGTGAGTGTAAACGATATTGTGGTACCTATTTTTGAATTACAACTAGCAACTGTAGCTGAAGCATTATTAGCCGCTGGAATTCAACCACGCTCTTTTCTTGGACGGCCAGGTGCCGCTTTAACCTTTGAATTAAATGGTGAGGTGCGTGTAGCTAAGGGAAGCTTGGGAAAACCTGCTCAACTTTTAGTAAACGGCCAACCTACCCGTTTTGAACAGACTTTAAGTTCTGGGGATAGCGTTCGTTTTACTCCTGGAATATCTGGTGTGGATGCGACACTCTTGGTAAGAGATGTTCTAATGTTACCAAAAGCTAAAAATATTAGCTGGAATAGCACAGAAGAATTATTCTCTCCACAGCTTTTTGTTAATGAAAAACCCGCTTCTGAGGAGGAAAAAGTCCCCGACGGTGGTAAAATTAGTTATTATCCTAATGATACCTTGGTAGACTTACTCGCCCAAAAGGGTTATAAATTGCTTAAGGAACAGGAAATTGTCATACTCGTTAATGGCCAAAATCGGAAATTAGTACTTCAACGTGAGTTCTTAGTCAATGGGTCTAGTGTAAAAGAGAACTGTCCACTATATGAGGGTGATAAAGTAGCTGTCATTGAAAAACAAAGAACTGTTCGCGACCTTGAACTTCAAGCTAACCCAATGATGTTTTATGTTAATGGTAAGGAAATTGCCTATCCACCGCAAATGACTCGTGTATTATGGAGGGGAAGGGAGCTTTCAGCGGATGAGCCGATCATTGATGGAATGGAGCTGCGTGTAGAAGGGTTTAATAAGATGCCGATTCTTTCTGAAATCTTACCCTATATAACGCTTCCTCAAGATGTAGCTTCAGGTTTAAAGTTAACTATAATCGTTAATGGGAAGAGCGCTGAATTCACAACGCTGCTTCATCCAGGTGCTAGAATTACAGTTGATTGGACATAAAAAACACCCCATCTAGGATGGGGTACGGCCTTTCAGCCAAGTGGAAAAGGGTAGAGGAGTGTTAAATGTAGTATAGCATAAGATTTTTGTTTGTCTTAAAAAAACGACTCAACAGTCCAATTATGGATCTGAGTGGCTGGTTTTTCATGGGGAATAAAAACACTTGACAAACCTGAAATTGATCATAGAATATTAATGGAGGTGTAACTTTAATGTTTATTTGGCTTGTAGGAATTATAAGTATCGGCGCCTTGGTTTTGGTTGCGTATTCTGATTCATTTACTGGTAAAGGCAAATCATCTCATTACTTTAAAGATGTTCAAAAACCTACTGAAAAAAAAGAGCGGGTTGCAATTATTCCTGAAGGTACAGAGCATGATAAATTTTTGAAGAAACTAAATGCTTTAGATTAATTTGTGCATCGAATTTACTCTATTACTTAAATAACGCATTTTCACTTTGCTTGGTGTAGTTAATTACAAATAGTCTGCTTGTGTTTAAAAGGTCTGACATATTGTCAGACCTTTTAAAACTAAATAGTCTACTAATTTCTAAGTTTAACTCATAACTAGGTGTAGGTGAGTAGTATTTAACAAACTTTGGCTTGACCTCTTAAATTTGTTATAATATATAGAAGTGTAAAAAAATGATATTTGGAGGAAACAATGCATCAATTTTGGTTTTTTATTGGTAATTTCCCGATACGAGCCTATGGAACTTTGTTCGCTTTGGCTTTTATCTTAGGGGTAGGGGTAACTTTGTATTTTATTAAAGCAGAAGGTAAGCTCGAATTAATGGACCCCATGTTGGATTTAGCACCAATTCTACTATTAGGTGGGTTAATGGGGGCAAGATTTTGGCAGGTGTTTTTCTTTGACTGGTCCTACTATCGGCAGAACCCTTCTGAAATATTGGCCGTATGGCACGGGGGATTATCAATTCAAGGTGGCGTAGTTGGTGCATTGATTATAGGAGGTTTATATGTTAGGAAGAAAAAGCTGCCTTTTTGGGAATTGGCAGATCTAGTAGCTCCAGGATTAATATTAGCTCAGTCGATAGGGCGCGATGCTAATTTGATGAATGGTGATGCGTTTGGAGATCCGACTGGAGGTGACTTTGGGATTATTTTTCCTGTAGGGACAATTGCACGCAACACTTTTCAAGATCAGCCTTTGTGGCCGGCAGAAGTCTGGGAAGGGCAGTTTGACGTTATTTTATTTGCTGTTTTAGTCATTCTGAAATTACGAAAATGGCCATCAGGGGTTATCTTTTTGCTTTATGCGATTTTTTATAATTTAGGAAGATTTTTCTTAGAAAATTTAAGAGGAGACAGCGCCCGTTTTATGTTTAATTGGACGGCCGCTCAATGGAGTAGTATGAGTGCTGTAAGCATAGCCGTACTTTTAATTATTTGGAGGGTTTGGAGAGCTCAAGTCAAGAGTAGTTGTTAGATTTAAAGTACATACTAGGTTAGAGAAGATAAAAAAGTGCAGTATAAAATTCAAACAAAAAAAGACTGTTAAAGCACTTAAGGCCTTAAAGTCTTTCTTGTTCCAAATTCCTGTTTATGAACGTCGAAATACCACACCAACGATGCCGCCAATTCCTCCGGCAGCAAGAGCAATTATAACTTTTTCCCCAATTCTTAACATAGATACAGTTTCGGAAAAAAACATTGCCGATAATAAAAGCAAGAGAATAATAAAACCTAACCCGATTGCCAGACCATAGATAAGTCCTTTGGTACCCGCTTTATTACTCATAATTGAGGCAGCAGCAAAAACACTGAGACTGAAGATGAGGTTTATTACTAAGTCAGACTCAGGTATACTACTCAAGGAAAGAAGAAGGCCATACCCCAAAGATAGGATTAAAGCTAGAGCAATCGCCATAAGGATTCCCTTAAGAACTAAATTAACCTGAAAGGAATTAGACATAATTTCCCCCTCCTTTTTAAAAACCTATGTAGGAAGCTCTAAGAGTATGCTATTTAGACATTTTTAACAATTTCATGATATAATTTGGGTACGAAGGTACATCCTGTGCGATCGTCAGTTAGTTGAAATCAGTTAGGTGAGGAGTCGATAGCTATGAAAAAGACTGTACCTGATTTTGTAAAAGCGAAAGAAAACGGTGAAAGAATAAGTATGTTGACTGCTTATGATTATCCTTCAGCACGCTGGGTCGAAGAAGCTGGTGTAGATATTATCCTTGTAGGAGACTCCTTAGGGATGGTGGTTTTAGGATATGAGTCCACTGTTCCTGTAACGATGGAGGAAATGCTCCACCATGCAAAAGCAGTCAGGCGCGGTGCACCAGAGACTTTTCTTGCGGTTGACATGCCTTTTATGAGTTATTCCACCTTGGAATTAGCTTTACAAAACGCCGGAAGGTTAATTAAAGAAGGCGGCGCGGACGCAGTAAAATTAGAAGGTGGGGAATATTTTACTGAAATTATTCGTACCCTGACTCAAACTGGTATTCCAGTGATCGGGCATATTGGTCTTACACCACAAACTGCTACACAACTTGGTGGTTATAAGGTACAAGGAAGAGATCTAGAAAGCGCTCGGAAACTTAGCAAAGATGCTGCTGCCCTACAGGCTGCAGGAGCCTTTATGCTGGTTCTTGAAGCTATTCCGAGTCAGGTCGGGGAACGTATTAGTAAAGAATTGCGAATTCCAACGGTCGGGATTGGGGCAGGTAGCGAATGTGATGGACAAGTGCTAGTATTTCACGATATCTTAGGATTGTTCGATCGTTTTAAACCTAAGTTTGTTAAACAATACGCTCAACTTGGGGAGCAAGCTGTTAAAGCTATTCGAGATTATCATCAAGAAGTTAAAACAGGAAAGTTTCCTACTCCTGAGCATGCGTTTGGCTTATCAGATGAGATAATTGCTAAACTATATGAGCATGCATAATGCACAATGCACCATGAAATTGCTTACTTCAAGACCGTTTAGCTGAAATTGAGGATAAATTATCCAAACAGTAATTTTAAATAATAAAATTACCAATTTTTATAGGGAGAATTGCGATCGTTTTGATGGTATAATAACTACATGCCTACCTTGTGCGTATGGATTATCTTGGTTTTGATCCTATTTATGACTAGGGAACCGAGCGACAAAATAAGTATGACATGCCCAATCATATGGGAAGTGAAAAAGTTTTGTCTAGGTGCCCACCTGCGAGAGCGGGGTCAGAAACCTGGAGTCTTACGGCAAGGTGGGGGAAGGTAGGGTATATACCCTACCTTCTTTTTAAAATTGGGGGTATAAAGTTGACTCGTATTATTTTGACCAGGCATGGAGAAACACAATGGAATATTGAAAAACGTGTACAAGGTAGATTGGATTCTCCTCTGACTGAAAATGGTCTTACTCAAGCTCGCAATTTAGCCTTACGCCTTAATGGTGAAAGAATTCAATATTTATATTCAAGTGATTTACCCAGGGCTCTTGCTACTGCGGAAGAGATACGTCGGGAACTTCAATTACAAACAATTATTTCTGCCCCAATGATGAGGGAATTTTCCTTTGGGGATTGGGAAGGTAAACTATGGGAAGAGTTACGTCAAACCCAGCAGGAGATTTTCAAGATTTGGGATAGCACTCCACATCTCGCCCAAGTTCCAAGTGGAGATAATATGAATACGATTGCGGAGAGGGCTTGGAAGTTTTTACAAGAACTTATGATCAAACATCAAGGTGAAACTATTTGTTTAGTCTCACATGGGATAACTTTAAAACTTCTCGTAACCAAAGCTTTAGGATTACCGATTGAAGACTGGCTTAAAACACCTTGGCAGTTCAATACTGCTGTGAACATCTTAGAAATTGAAGGAACAAAGATAAACCCTATACTTCTGGGTGATTGTAGTCATTTACATAAATAATAAATGAGACTGGTTAATAACCAGTCTCGTTTATTATTTATAAGCTCTCTTCAGGTGCTTTATCTTTACTTACTAGAAGTCCAATCTTGGTAGAAGAGCTCAACTAATTTTTCTGTGGCACTTGGTGAAGGGATTGTTAGCGATAACTCATGATTGATCACGAAAGAATAATAAGTCCAAGAAGAACTACTTAGGATAAAAGTTTTGCCGTCAAAGAGTCCAATATTAAGCCCGAGTGGTTTGCTGGCAGAATAGGTTCGAATCTGAATACCGTGGCTTTTGAGCTCTTCAATCGTCATCGGGTTCGCTTTAGCCTCTGTCAGATCTAAAATCAAACGAACATCTAGTCCTTTATTAGCAGCCTCAATTAAGGCTTGAACAGTATCTGGTTCACTAACTAAGGGGGTTTCAACCCAAATTGTTTTAGTACTAGCACTAATTTGTTCAAGAATTTGCTGTTTTATATTAGCGTTTGTTGCCAAGGTAATATTATCTTCCGAAAGAAGTGAGGTTTTAGGTACATTAATAGATAAGGTTGTCGTAAATTCCCAATCCTTAGCGAAGACATTGACCGCTTTCCAAGCCGCTCTATCGGTTAACTTTACAGCTATCGTATGTGAAATTTTTCCATTATCTGTCCAAGTTGAACCATAAATTAAGGCCTGTTCGTGATCAACTACTAGAAGCTTTACACGATCATATTGACCTTTACGAGCGGGATAAAATTGGACTGAAATATTGTGTGATTTTAGTTCATCTAGTGTAGTTTGGTTGACTCGTTGCCACTGGTCGAGAAGAACTCGAATTTCTAAACCTTGACTGGCTTTTTGAATAAGTAATTGAATCAAACTGGTATCATCAAACTCAGCTTGTTCAACATAAATACTCTTTTTTGCGGAATTTATTAGACTAATACTTGCCTCATAGATGGCATTTCCGTCAAAATATATCGCCCCCGGTGGTAAAGACGAAATTGGAGTCTCTTTGTGAAAAGGTTTAAAATTAGGGGAACAGCCCCCTAAGAAAAATATTAAAATAAGAAAACAGGCTAACAATCGCTTCTGCATGCTTCTCTCCAATTTTCCTTTTTGCTTTCTTATTATACCATAAATGACCAAGGTTTATAAAATCAATGCTGGAATAGAAAGATAGGGTCGTACATATTAATTGATAGGACATACTCTTTGGAAAGGGTAAAAAATATGAGATTAAAGTTATATTTAGTGCTTATATTAATAGGTATCTACTTTTTGTATCCAGGAAAAGTGTATGCTGAACAAATATCGAATTTCTCCAGCGAAAAGGCTTATGACCACATAAAATATCTTGTGCAAAAGATTGGACCGCGACCAGCTGGTAGTAAGGCAGAACAAAAGGCCGCAGGGTATATCAAACTCAACCTAGAGAAAGATGGTTGGAAAGTAAAGGAACAGCAGTTTAGCAAAGTAGTCGTGCGGGAATTTCCTGAAAATTTTACTGAGCAAAAAATCGAACTAGTGAACAGTCAAAATATCATTGCGGAACTTCCTGGATCAAAACCTGATTGTATTTTGATCGGTGCGCATTATGATTCGGCAGGTCTTGACGTACCTGGTGCAGTGGATAACGCCTCTGGAGTAGGCCTATTACTTGAACTTGCTAGGATTCTAGGTGCGGAGCCACACGAAGAAACTTATCAATTAGTGTTTTTCGGGGCGGAAGAGGCTGGCTTAGTTGGATCATCGTTCTATGCTAACCAAGCTGATTTATCAGTCGTAAATTGGATGTTGAATCTGGATATGATTGGATTACCTTTAGAAATTGATGTTGCCGCCAAAAAATCAACCTCTCCTGAGCTTATAAAACTAGTAACGGAGCTGACTAGAAAGAGTCAAATTCCCTTTCACCTTAGTCGGGATTTTATCGTGATGACAAGAGAGAGTTCTCAAGGTGGGGCAAGCGATTTTAGCCCTTTTTTAGAAAAGGGCTTGCCCGCTTTAGGCTTGGGAATCACAGGTCGACCTGCAGGGTATTTTCATAGGCCCGAAGATGGAATGGAACAAATTTCACAGGGAGATCTGCAAAAAGTGGGAGATTATGCAAAACTCCTTGTTACATCGATCAAGCTGGAAAAGACAGGTTTGCGTAGCTGGGATGAATTATATTTAACCTTTCAAATCGGTTCCAGGGTAATCATTTTACCTTCTTTGGTTATCGGGGTATTTATTTTATTGACGATAGGGTTGACAATTTTTATTCTGTTTAAGTCTCGCCAAAAAGCTTCCTGCTTTTCCTGGAAAGAACATCTCTGGGTTGTCGGAGTAGTCTTTGTAACTGCATTTTTGATCGTTAGTCTAACAGAAACTGGGGAACTGCTTTGGCGATCAGTTAAGAATGCGCGAATCATTTGGTATGCTTATCCAGGCTATTTTTTAATGGCAAGGGTGGGAATAGCGCTTAGTTTGATGGTAATATTGGGTAGTCTACTGCGGCGCTTGTCTTTACCAAAGGATCCTTTAATATATTGGCGCCTGGGTGTTTTTGCTCTATTGCTAATAAGTTCAATTACTGCCTTAATCAGGATTGACCTAGCATTTCCCTTTGTTTTCTGGTTATTTTGCTTTGATCTGCAATTCCTATTTCCAAATATTATCCTAACTTTGATAGGGCCGTACTTTATTTATAAATTACATTGGGAGTTGTTACATTCTCAACAGTGGTCTAGTTTCTATGAAACATTGCACCAGTACTTTCTTTTATTTATGCTGATCTACGCGTTGCTGATCATACCGCTAATCTTAGGCACAATGCAGGTTGTTGTCATGAAAATAAAGCTTTGGAGGAATTATATTGTTATACTTCGTCGTCCCGCTGCAGTAGGATTAATTTTGATTATCTTAAGTCTTGGTTTAATACCCAGCTATACTAAGACCTATGCGCAAACGGTAACTGTTCAAGAGGAATGGATTGGAAATAGTGAAGCAAGATTGCATGTTTTTTCGTCAGAGAATCTCCCGCAAAAGTTCTTGAATAATTTTAACACGCAGAACCGCAAAGAAGTTTATCTTCCGGGATACGATGAAGTTCCCCCGGTGAATCTTAAAGTCTCAGCAACGGAAAGGCTAAATTCTTCAGAACGATTGTTGAACTTAATATTCAATCTTAATTATCTTCATGAACCATATTTACTGCGTATAAAAGTACAGAGTCAACAACCTTTTCAGGTTCTTCAAACAGAGGGATTTTTGCCCCTGTCTAAATTACCGAAAAAGGTACTGTTAAAAGGTAAGAAATTTGGGGATAACTATTATTTGACGATGGAAAGTACCCCCCCTCATAATAGTACTATTAAAATGAGTTTAGAGGCGAGTGATCAAATCAAATGTCAAGTGGAAGCTTTATTGGCAGATTATACAAGAAAACTCACCTTACAAGAAGCTAATCTTTCTGTAAATTACCAATCACTAGTTCAAGCTACTTATGATTTTTAACGGAAAATTTCTCTAGCATAATTATTTTTGAGAAAAATATTATTTGAGGGGGGAAAGACACTATGTATAAAAAAATTGCTCTAGAAGACGGTCTAACAAATGTAGCACAGGCTCTTCATGCTGCAGGTTACCAAACGACATCCTTAGAGGGTCAAAGTTTAAGTAATGTTCAAGCCGTGGTTGTTAAAGGAGATGGAATCGATATTTTAGCTCCAGATGCTGGACTTAGAATTCCGGTGATTAATGCTTCGGGGAGAAGCGCAGATGAGATAGTAGATGTCCTAAGGGACAGGCTTAGTTAAAATGCATAATGTTCGACCTCTAGCCTCGATCTGACTTCTGATATTGCCTCTGACATCCAATCTCTAAAATCCGAATTTGTATATCTGATTTAGCCATCCAAAGTGGATGGCTTTTGATTATTTAAGCAGGTTTAAATAAGACTAGGCAAAAAAGATTGCCTCAATGCTAGGTCACACTTGTCACCACCTCATTACCTGTTTGTAAGATACGAGGCACGAGCTGCGATGAATCAAAGCTCTAACGCCGAAGCTAGGGTGAGCACCAATACTGACCTTATCCATATAATGGATAAGGAGGGGCTTTAGGTATTCGCTGTTAGAATAAATATAATCTAACTTCTTAGGACACGACGAAATGATCCTTTATTTAATAATAATTAATGGAAGGAGTGTATTATTATGTTTTTTGGCTTAATTCCTTTTGGCTTGGGTTTAGGTCTTGGCTATGGTCTCGGAGCTGTTACTGGACCACATGGAAGACCTTATTACCCTTACCCTTTATATCAGGTTTATCCTCCAGCTTACCCTCCTCTGTACCCGTACCGTTGGTATTAAAATTATATTTTACAGTAATCATATAAAAGTTAATTTATATCTTGGATAGAGGGGGAATTGCCTTTATCATCTAAAAGTTATACTCCGACAGTAATAGAAGGGAAGTTTATTGCTTCCCTTTTACTACTTCTATCTTCTGATACATTAATCTTACGCCAAGGATTTCAGTAAGCGAAGGCTTATTTCAAATGCTGATTTTGTGCACCCTAATTGTTCATGTTATACTGGCACTATTAGAAGATCGGATAAAAGGGGAAAATTTGGCATGATAAAGGTATTTTTAAAACAAAATCGCAAAAAAAGAGTTGAACAAGGGCATCCTTGGGTATACCGGAACGAGATAGAGCAACAAGAAGGGGACGATAAAGACGGAGATCTGGTGCAGGTTCTAAATCAAACAGGATTTTTTTTAGCTCAAGGGTTTTATAACCAATTTTCAAAAATTGCTGTACGTATAGTCGGTTATAGCGAGACAACAATTATTGATCAAGAATGGTTTTTACATAAGATTAAAAATGCCTGGGAACGACGTCAATGGTTGTTACCAGGGGTCAGTTCTTGTCGAGTTGTTTATGGTGAGGCTGATTTTCTGCCGGGGTTAATTGTTGACAAATATGAAGATGTGCTGGTTGTTCAAATTCTTGCTTCAGGTATGGAAAATAGGCGTGAGTGGATTTTTCAGGCTCTAAGGGAACTGTTCCAGCCTAGGGGAATCTATGAACGAAGTGATGTTTCCGTACGTCTGTTAGAAGGTCTGGAGGAAAGAGCAGGCTTTGTTGGAGAAGAATTTGATACAGTAGTGAAAGTTCAAGAAAACAATTTAGATATTTTAGTGGATGTAGCTGAGGGTCAGAAAACTGGGTATTTTTTTGATCAACGTGAAAATAGGGCTGCTTTGAAACCACTGATGAAGGGTTGGGGAAAATTTCGTGGAATTGAAATCGGTTCTGAAGGATTACCCCTTGATAAAAGTAAACAGGTGGTGAAAAATCCATTTTGGGATGGGGCTGAAGTACTTGATTGTTTTTCACATACCGGATCGTTTATGCTTCATGCCTGTAAATATGGTGCCAAAAAAGTCACTGCAGTGGACATTTCTGAAAAAGCTTTGGAAATAGCTCGTCAAAATTCATTATTGAATGGTTTTTTGCATCGCACGGAATTTGTACAGGCTAATGTTTTCGATTTTTTGCGGGAGAAGGTTAAAGAAGGGAAGATTTGGGATATGGTTATTCTAGATCCCCCTGCCTTTGCTAAGAACCGTAAGGCTTTAGCTGGCGCTTTGCGAGGGTATAAAGAAATTAACCTTCAGGGATTAAAACTTGTCCGATCTGGAGGTCTTCTAGTTACGGCATCATGTTCCTATCATCTTAAAACGATAGACTTCCTAAATACTATCCAGGAAGCAGCAGTAGATGCCAAGAAGGTCTTGCGTTTAGTCGAATTTCGCCGGGCAGGAGGGGATCATCCAGTGCTTTTAGGGAGCGAGGAAACAGATTATTTGAAATTTGCTATTTTTGAAGTCTTTGACCGTAAGTGAAGTAAGAGCCCTTTGCAAATGTTCTAACTTAACATATAATTAGTTCAAAAGCGTTAAGGGGGGTCGAAAAGCTGTGGAAGAGGTCAAAACCTTTGACCATGTTTGTAACCGTTTACGTAATCATTCCTATAAATTAACACCCCAGCGTCAAACTATTTTGCGAACTTTTTTAGAAAATGTTGATCGGCATTTAAGTGCGGAAGAGTTATATTTGTTAGTAAAAAATCAGTATCCTGAGATAGGTTTAGCAACGGTTTATCGAACTTTAGACCTCTTAGCGGAACTTGGTATATTGCAAAAGAATGATTTCGGAGATGGGCGTAGTCGTTATGAGTTTAACCGTGAGGATGAACACCATCATCATCATCATATGATTTGCCTGCGCTGTGGGAACGTTTCGGAATTTGATGATGATTTACTGGAATCGCTTGAAACTATCATTGCTAAAAGAACTCATTTTAAAGTTATGGATCATGACCTTAAATTTTATGGACATTGCCAAAATTGTATGGACATGCTGTTATAAGTAGTGTGTCTTTTTTTATTTTCAAGAAAGAATATATATAAATGGAGATAAATGGTATAAGGGCATAACTAATAAAAGAAAATAAGAGAGCGATCTTGAATAAAGGCGTATTAGAATGGGATTTGACGGACGATTCTTTATTAAGCAGAAGGAAATATAGCTTTAGAAAGAGAAAAACCTTCTAGAAGAAAATGGAAAAGGGGTGAAGGTTTTGTCCCATCCTTTGACTACAAATGTGGAAAGCAAAGGGTTAAATGAAGATTATTTCTCCTGGTGGTTAAAATTAAGGGTGTTTCAGTCAAAATGGTTTGGTAAAACAGATGAAGCCATTGAACGCACTGTTTTACTGCTCAAACATAATTCGCCTAAAATACGGTTTAAGGAAATTCGTTTTCTACTCAAAGTCCAAGCTTATCAAGAAGCGCGTGAATATCTTGAATTAATAAATAGTGAAACCAAAGATAATCAGGCTGAAGTTAAGCTTCTTTTAGCAAAGTGTTATCTAGGAATGGGTTTATTGGCTGAAGCAAAAGTAGTTATTGAAGATGCTTTGGAAATTGAACCTGAGAAAGCAGAATATTGGGATCTAATGGCTGATTGTCAGCTTGAACAAGGGGATTGGCGGGCGGCTATACTTGCCTTAGATAACTCAATGAGGGCGGCACCTAAACAAGCTGAAACAATTTTTCGTTTAGGTATGATTTATGCCCATCATGGAGAAATACTTGAAGCTTTACGTTGTTTTCAGGGCTGCTGTCAATTGCGTCCCCGATATGCACCTTACTGGGAAATGAAAGCAGAAATACATTTGCAATTAGAACAAATACCTCAGGCAGCTAGAAGTTTTGAAAAGGCCTTGCGTTTGGAAATTAACCCTGAATTGGCAGCCAGATTAGCTTATTGTTATATCCATTTGAATAAAATAAAGAAAGGTATAAAGTATTATGAATTGGTCTTGAAACATGAACCAGATCACTATGATGCACTATGTAACTTCGCTGCGGTTTATCAAAATCAAGGTCGCTCAATAGAAGCTCTGAATTTATTAGAGCGGGCACATAATATATATCCTAACGATGCAGTTCTTTTGAACAATTTGGCCTATACCCTAGTTCACTTAGGACGTACACGTCGGGCAATTGAAACCTATCACTCTGCCTTAAAATTAGCTCCAGATAATCCCTTGATTATCTATAACTTAAGCGTATGTTTGGTGCGTAAAGGTAGTTGGGAGGAAGGAATTGAAACTCTCACCAAACTCCTAGAACTTAATCCCGAACATTCAGAGGGTTGGGCGTTGCTGGGAAATATTTATGACCAAATAGCCCAATATGATGTCGCCATAGACTGTTTTAATAAATCAATGAAGCTTGTAAGTTAAAAAGGGGCCGAAAGGCCTCTTTTTAGTTCTAGCAGAAGTGGGGCAGTAAATCGGTTACTCAAGGTTAGCTTTCTTCGAGCAATTTCCTGACTTCTTTTTCCGACAACCCTACTGCTTTAACTACTTCTGAAATCTCCATTCCCATATTCAAGAGGTTATTCGCGATTTTTGCAATCCCTTTTGCTTCGCCCTTATTCTCTGCAGTCTCCATCCTCGTTAATTGATCCCGTAGTTTAAACACCCACCAGCAGACCACTATTATCAAAGCTACCATAACGACTTTATAGCTAGATTATACAACATGACATAGTACATTTCCATGAAAAGGCATTATAATTCTTTGTGCTTCACATGCTGAAAATAATGTACTCAGGTAGTTGGACACAGAACTGAAAAAAATAAGATAATAGTGGTATGAGTGAAAAAAGGTAATTACTCAGCACCGCAATATTTGAGCAACATAAATAGGGGTAAAAAGTACCCTTGAGAATGAACATGAATTAATTAATGAGAGGTTGCGCAGGGATGACAGGCTTGCTTGAAAAAGCATCCCGTACTATTTTAGAATCTAGCTCATCAGGGGTGGTGAATAGTTACGAAAAATGACAACTGGGAAGACTGCCTGAATAGTTTCAAGTTCATGATCCGGCAGGAATATCAGCAAGAACTGTACGAGCGGGTAATCCATAAAATCATCAAGCTTGGCATCGTCTTTCGAGGGAAAGAGGTCTTGGTGAAAGCTGGGGACTAAGAATTAGTGAACTCGTTTAACTAAATATATAATCTCAACACGTATCCCTCGGTAAACTTTTGCCGAGGGACGTTTTTTTTGCTGGTTCTTCCAGTACATCAGAATCGCCCTAAAAAGCTGGTTCTCGTATACATTTTCTTTTAGGAAGAATAATGTTAAAATAAAGAGTACTATGTCAAAATTAAGGGAGAAAGTTTAATGTTCCAAATTGCTATCCGAGCTCATTTTGATGCTGCTCATTTTTTACGTAATTATCCTGGAAAGTGCTCACGCATCCACGGACATCGTTGGGATGTAGAAGTTTGCCTTAAGGGGAACGAATTGTCAGCAACAGGAATGTTGGTCGACTTTCACGATCTTAAGCAAGCAGTTAAACAAACCATAGCAGCCTATGATCATAACTTGCTCAATGAATTACCCGAATTTACTCAAGAAAACTTGAATCCTACCGCTGAAAACATTGCTAAGCAGCTATTTCATGAGGTTAAAAAAGCCTTAGAGATCGAGCGAAACACCTGTCTGGCCTGGGTGAAAGTCTATGAATCACCTGATGCCTGGGCAATATTTGAGGAGGCTGATTAGTGACTGGAATTGTCTTGCTTTCTGGTGGTTTGGATTCAACTGTGGCCTTAGCACTCTATCTTGAAAGGCACACGCTTGATTTGGCACTAACCTTTGATTATGGACAACGCTCTAAGGAACGTGAAATTAAGGCAGCTCAACTGATTGCGACTCATTATGGGCTAGCACATAAAATTCTTGCTTTGCCCTTTTTAGAAGAGCAGACAAGCACAGCCTTAGTTAATCCGAAAAATGTTTTGCCCGATATTTCAGGGGTTGAACTTGATGATGTCCAAGGTCGAGCCTTGGAAAGTGCAGCCAGCGTTTGGGTTCCTAATCGCAATGGTCTCTTTATTAATATAGCAGCAGTGTATGCGGAGAACCTCGGGCAACCCTCCAACATAATTACTGGTTTCAATAGTGAGGAAGCTGCTACTTTTCCAGATAATTCGGTTGATTTTATTAGGGCAATCAATCGAAGTTTAAAATACTCTACTATGCAAGAGACTAAAGTAGTAAGTCCAACTTCAAAACTGACTAAAACCGAGATCGTGAGTGAGGGGTTACGCCTAAATATTCCTTGGGACTATCTTTGGAGTTGCTACAGTGGTCTCCCTCAACTATGCGGAGTATGCGAAAGTTGTCGGCGTTTTAAAAGAGCCTTATTAAACAACGGCAAGAACGAGCTTGCCCATAAATTATTTACTTACTGACGTCCTGTAGAGACGAGACAAGGGGGTTCCAAAATGAAATATCTCGTACTCACAGAAAATCTGAACTATGACGGTAGTCAGCTGCAATCTTTATTTACGTATAGAAACTATGGCCTTATGGGGGATAGTACCCTTGTTTTTCGTGGAAAATGTAGTGTCCAACAAGCCGAGATGGTAGATCTAGAGGATGTACGTGCTCAGGACTGGATCTGGAGCGGAGATATGCTGCATTTTATTATCGAACATTTTGAACTTGATTTAGAAAAGACAATTATCCGCCAGCGCCTCTTAATTGCGATCATTAAGGAAGAATTAGAGAGTTTGGGAGTTAAAACACTTTATCGTACTGGGGATGATTTATATGAAGCACAAAATAAATTATCCGTAAGTATAAGTACTTTATCACCTGTCTCCACACTGATTCATTGTGGACTAAATGTCTCGAGTGCTAATACTCCTGTACCTACTGTCAGTTTGCTGGATTTAGGGCTCAAGGATATTTTAGGCTTCGGAGAAAAGGTAGCCCTGCATTATTGTAAGGAAATGGAGTCTATTCGATTAGCTCGGTGTAAAGTTAGAGGGGTAGTCTAATGGCAGTTTTACCTGTTCGAGAAATTTTCTCTTCGATCCAAGGGGAAGGACCGTATGTTGGAGTACGTCAACTATTTTTACGACTGCCACGTTGTAATTTAACTTGTCCTTATTGTGATACCCCTATAGATGATCCCCTTCAGTTGTTGTTGGAGGAAATACCAGGTTCTAGATCCTTTGAATACTTCAATAATCCGCTGAGCGTGAAGAGTTTACTAGATATATTAAAGAGATTTAAGCTCGAAAAACACCATTCTTTGAGTGTAACTGGTGGTGAACCGTTACTCTGGACTAGAGAGTTAGCAGAGTTTTTACCTTTAGTTAAAGAACAAGGACTAAAAATTTACCTCGAGACGAATGGAACTTTGCCACAACACTTAGCTGCTCTTTTACAGTGGCTTGATATTATTAGTATGGACATTAAGCTACCCTTCGGTGGACGGGTCTTTTGGAAAGAACACCAGGAATTTCTTGATAAGAGCCGAAAAAAAGAGGTTTTTATTAAAATAGTGCTTGATGCTACTAGTTCTTTTAATGATTTAACAATTGCACGAGAACTTATTGCGGGTGTTGACCCCGACATCCCTACTATTCTTCAACCGGTTACGGCTACTAGAGGCATAAAGCCCCCCCTCCCACGTCAAATGTTAGACTGGCAGGATTACCTTTTGGAGTGCTTGAAAAACGTTAGAATTATCCCTCAAACTCATGTCCTCCAAGGTCAGTTATAAGAATCTATCTGTAGCCTAAAGCAAGGCAATGCAAAACAAGCTAATTCGCTGAAATGGTTTACTAAAAAAGGAGGTTGAAATTTTTGGGGATGGATATGGAAAAGATTGAAAAGGCAGTATATATGATTCTCGAGGCTATTGGTGAAGATCCTCAAAGGGAGGGTCTCAGAGACACTCCCAAACGTTTAGCTCGTATGTATGGAGAAGTCTTTGCTGGTTTACACGAAGATCCTAGTGAACATCTTAAAGTACAATTCTCTGAAGAACATGAGGAAATGGTCATTGTCAAAGATATTCCCGTATATTCGATGTGCGAACATCATTTAGTACCTTTCTATGGAAAAGCCCATGTTGCCTATATCCCTCGTAAGGGCAAAATCACCGGACTTTCCAAGTTAGCTCGGGTTGTAGAGGGATTTGCTAAACGACCACAGTTACAAGAGAGACTAACCTCTCAAATCTCTGATTCAATTATGGATGTTCTTGAACCACGTGGAGTTTTGGTCGTTATTGAAGCTGAACATATGTGTATGACGATGCGCGGCGTCAAAAAACCAGGTTCAAAAACCATTACCTCAGCAGTACGAGGGATGTTTAAAACCAGTCAAGCTACTCGGGCTGAGGGTTTTGCCTTAATCCTTGGTCATAAGGGATAAGGAAAATGCAAATTTTACTTACTAATGATGACGGTTATCATGCTCCAGGCCTTCAAACACTTTACCGGATTCTTTCGGCAAAAGAAACTTGGGAGCTTAGTATTGTTGCACCCGAAGGTCAGCGTTCTGCTACAGGTCATGCCATTACTTTATTTAATCCGATATTAGTAGAAGAACAGTTGCTTAAGAGTGAAGGACGGGGTTTCGCTATCTATGGAACACCGTCTGATTGTGTTAAACTAGCCATACAAGGTGGAATAGTTCCTCGCCCAGATTTAGTTATTTCGGGGATTAACTCTGGTCAAAATCTTGGGACTGACGTTTTTTATTCTGGGACAGTTTCGGCAGCGTTAGAGGGAGTATTTTTGGGGGTTCCGGCAATAGCAGTTTCTTTAGCCGGTTATAAAGAGCATGATTTCGAACCCGCAGCGGAGTTTATTGCTACATTGTTACCAAAACTAAGTACTAAACTTGATTTTGGTTTAGTAAACATAAATATTCCTGCCGGACCAGAAAAAGATTGGCGTGGGGTACACATCACAAAACTTGGCAAAACGGTCTACAAAGATGTTTTTGAAAGTCGAGTTGACCCTCGTGGACGAAATTATTTTTGGCAGGCCGGTACTATGCTTAAAGACCAAGAAGCTAACTCAGATATAAGTGCAATTCAAGAGGGGTATATCTCCATAACCCCTATTCACTGTGACCTAACTGACTATGAGAAAATGATAAAATTAAAGGAATTCGAAAAGTGAACTCATTCAGCAAAAGCTGAACATTGAGACTTCGGTGGGGATTTTACTATATAAAAAAATCAAAGGTGCAACTTAATAGTTGCACCTTTGATTTTAATCAATTTTTAAAGATCACCTTTGAGTGATTCCTGAGCACGACGGATCATTGTTTTAACCATACTTCCTCCAATACGACCACCTATATGACCACATTCTCTCGAGGTCATTTCGGCCCACCCTTTGGTTTGGATTTTAGAAGTTAACCCTAATTCATCGGCTACCTCATATTTGAATTGATCCAAGACAGACTGGGGCAGGAGTCCACTATTTCGGTTAGAATTTCGACTCATCAAAACATCCCCTTTCAATCTGCATTGAGACAAATCTGCATTGAGACATTAATATTTTTACCGAAACAAAGTTAATTATAACGTTAAAATTATGGAAGTATTAAGTTGATTTGTAAGTTGTGGGTTAATTATAGTTCACATGGATTTTTTAATTTTACAGAGTAATTATTTCTAAGATTTAGGCTAAAACGGCAGAAATTTCCCTAACCAAGGCAGTCTACGCAAATCCGATTTTGATAAGGCTCCGTTCACACTTAAGGATAACGTATAAACAAAGAAACCAGCTCCTAAGGTGCTTAGGAAACCCAATAAATTATTAAGACCTAAGGGTGAAAGGAGACGAAAAGTTAAAAACATGAGCAGACCTGCGCTAAGAGGTTGAAGGATGAAATGTTGGAGATCCAAGGGTAATCCAGTAAACCGTATGATTGCCACAAGATTGAGCACAGCCATAACCAAAAAACCTAAAACGTAAGACCAGGCACTTCCTACTAATCCCCATTTAGGTATGGCAGTCAAAATATACATCACAGGAATGCGAACAAATGCCGCAATGATGGAATGAAGGACGGGAAGGTGAACCTTTCCCAAACCTTGGAGAATTCCGGTGGTAGTTTGCTGTAGATAAGAGAAAATTCCTCCTAGTGCTAAAACCCTTAAAACCGGGGCAATCGTTGAACTTTTGAAAAAAGCAGTAAGTGGGGTTGCAAAATAGAAAAGAACTATTAAACATGGAAGGCCTAAAAGAACAGTTAACCTAATTGCTTCAGCACTTCTGGCTCGTACAACCTGGAAACGTTTTTGGGCGGAGGCTTCTGCTATGGCTGGTACAAGCGAGGTAGCTAAGGCAAAGGTGAAGACACTGGGGAAGGTTAATAAAGTAAAAGCAGACCCTCCTAATTGGCCAAAGAGAGTTGTCGCCTCTCTAGCACTATAACCGGCAACTTGCAAGCGCAGAGGGATTAACATAGCATCTAAAGTGGAAAGACTGGTGGATAGTAAGCGGCCAAGTGTTACAGGTGAAGCCAAACGCCATAGTCTAACTAATGTTTGGCTTATAGGAAGGGAGAAACCACCTTCTACAGGGATAACCTTTTGTTTAACTTTATAGTATTGGGAAACAATAATGATTAACCCGGCAATTTCACCTGCCAGCATACCAATAGCTAGGCCAGCAGCTGCCCACTCTACTCCTTTAGCTAGAAAGCGTTCGGCCATGGAAAAGCCGACGATAACTCTCACAACTTGTTCACAAATTTGGCTTAAAGCAGTTGGGAGCATATTTTGTAGTCCTTGGAAATATCCGCGAAAAGCTGAAGCAATGGAGACGACAAAAATTGCCGGGGTACAAATTAGAAAGACATTTAAAACCCTAGCATCAGGAAAAAGTTTAGGAGTTAAATTAGGGGCAAGGGCAAAAAGACCCAAGCTCACTATTGCTCCTGAGATGATCAGAATGAGTAGGGCTAAGTTAAAAATCGCCCTTGCCTGACGAGGATTACCGAGGCTAATTTCTTCAGAGACTATTTTCGAGACTGCAAGTGGTATTCCAGCAGTTGTAAGGACTAAGGCCATCATATAAACGGGAAAAACCATAGTAAATAAACCATAAGCTTCTCCCCCGATATGTGTCATTATCAGATATTGGTAGGCAAAACCTAAAATGCGGTTGATGAGGTTTGCACCTAAAAGTATGCTTGCACCGTAGACAAAGGTGCGTTTTGGCATAGAATACCCCCAGTCCTACGTGTAGTAAAATTATCTAAGGTACTTCTTAACTTTATGCGTTGAGTGATTAGCAAATGCATCGGTAAAATTTTCTTCTTATCTTCAAGTCTGTTAAAGGATTTTAATAGAGATGTGGAGAAAATATGTTAATATAGTGTGTAAAGGAATATTCAATAAAATATGGGGCAATCTACCTCCGAGTAGGAGGGATTTATAATGTGGCAATTAATCAAAAATGCTCAAATTTATGCCCCAGAGCTCATTAAAGATACTGAACTTCTGATTGTGGGTCAGTGTATTGCTGCTATGGGCAATAATTTAGAATTACCTTCATATGTTCAAGGAGAGATTATCGATCTCCAAGGACAGAAGCTTGTTCCAGGCTTCATTGACGCCCACGTTCATATTTGTGGGGGTGGTGGTGAGGCAGGGCCAGCTTCACGAACCCCGGAAATACAACTCTCTCAACTAACTCGTGGCGGCACAACTACAGTGGTAGGTGTTTTGGGAACTGATGCTATTTCGCGTTCCGTGTCTGAGCTTTTAGTTAAAGCACAGGCCTTAGAAATAGAGGGGTTGACAACTTATATCTATAGTGGAGCTTATCAGGTGCCAACTCGGACGATCTTAGCAAGTTTGCGTGAAGACCTCGTACTCATTGACAAAGTTATTGGAGCAGGAGAAATTGCCATTTCAGATCATCGTTCCGCCCAACCGCAACTAGCTCAACTTGAACATTTAGCGGCGGAAGCTAGAGTTGGGGGAATGCTGGGTGGCAAAGCTGGTATTATTCACCTTCACCTTGGAGAAGGAAAGCGTGGTCTTGAGCCAATTTGGTCTATTTTAGAGCAAACGGAAATTCCGATTACCCAATTCATGCCTACTCATATCAATCGAACCTATGCGCTTCTGGAACAAGGAGTTGAATTTAATAAGGCGGGCGGGCATATAGACCTAACAGCTGGGTGTGACGATTTTCCTCAAGAGCTTCAGGTTCCAGCCGTCTTACATAGGTTAGCTGAACGCAAGCTGCTAAACGATCAGGTTACCGTTACCTCCGATGGAAACGGAAGCATGCCCCAGTATAATGAGCAAGGAAGTCTGATCGGTATGGGCGTTGGCTCTGTAGAGGTTTTATGGCGTGATGTTCGAGCTTCAATAGTCCACTATGGGCTGCCCTTAGAAACTGCTTTAAAAACAATTACCGTTAATGTGGCTAATATTCTTCGTCTTAAGAATAAAGGACAAATACGTTTCGGGTATGATGCAGACTTAGTTGCCTTAGATCAGGATCTAAAAGTCTTACACGTATGGGCCAAAGGAAGACTGCTGGTTAAAGATAGGAAGCCTTTAGTCTATGGAACTTACGAAAAAAATTAAACTATGGAGTCATCTTCGGACTCAGTGAACACTCCTAAGGAAGAATGTTGCGAGTAAAAGGCTAAAGTCCTTTTCTTAATAACAATCAAGGAGGAGATCGTCTTGAAGGCCTATGACACCGAAAATCTGCGCAACGTCTGTTTAATAGGGCATGGCGGTGCGGGGAAGACTTCTCTAGCTGAAGCCTTTCTTTTCAGTTCCGGAGCGGTTAATCGTATGGGTAAAGTCTCTGAGGGTAATACCGTCTCTGATCATCTTCCAGAAGAAATCAAGCACAAGGTTTCGATCAGTACTGGTCTTATTCCTGTAGAGTGGCAGGGGGTTAAAATTAACGTTCTCGATGCTCCCGGTTACTCTGATTTTTTTGGCGAAGTGAAGAGTGCTTTAAGGGTTGCAGAATGTGGAATCTTAGTACTATGTGGAGTATCTGGTCTTGAGGTCCAAGCAGAAATAGTCTGGGACACGCTGGAAGAACAGGAACTTCCGCGGGCAGTTTTTATTAATAAACTTGATCGTGAAAATGCCAACTTTTACAAGGTTTTCCAACAATTAAAAGTGGCATATCCCCAGAAAAACTTTGTCCCTTTATTTTTGCCGATTGGGCAAGAGGCTAATTTTCAGGGTGTCGTAGATATTATCCGAAGAAAAGCTTATTATTACGAAAAGAATTCAACTGGCAAGTATAGTGTTAAAGACGTTCCACCGGAATTAGCCGATGATGTAGAAGTTTGGCGTGATAATCTAGCAGAAGCCGCCGCTGAAGTTAACGATGAGGTTTTGGCAAAATATTTAGAGGGGGAAGCTTTAACTGAAGAAGATCTTTTAAAGATCCTACCGTCTGCTTTAACGCAAAATTTAATTATTCCAGTCCTTTGTGGTTCAGCTTACAAAAATATTGGCATAGCTAATTTGCTGGACTTTTTTGTAACTGAAGTTCCTTGTCCTAGTGTTTTACCTCATAAAGCGGCTCTAGTATTTAAGACTTTAGCTGATCCCTATGTGGGTAAAATGAGCTTTTTCAGAGTCTATGGCGGTAAATTTTCATCTGAAAGCCTTGTTTATAACTCGACACGAAGTATAGAAGAAAAAATTGGTCAAACTTTTTATTTAAGAGGGAAAAATCAGGAACCCATGGCAACTGTAGTAGCTGGAGATATTGCGGTCGTAGCCAAGCTGCAGGATATTGGGACAGGGGATACCCTGTGCGCTAAAGATCACCAACTAAAACTCCCCGGAATTATTTTTCCTGAGCCTACATTAAATGTGGCGATCGAACCTAAGAGTAAAGGTGACGAAGACAAGCTTGGTTCGGCACTAGCTCGCTTGGCTGAAGAAGACCCCACAATTAAAGTGGAAAAAAACCTCGAAACAAGGGAATTAATCCTTAAAGGAATTGGAGAAATGCACCTAGAAATAATGCAGGAGAAACTCCTGCGTAAATTTGGCGTTGCTGTTATAGTGCGTGTTCCTCGGGTTCCTTATAGGGAGACTATTCGTAAACAGGTTAAAGTCGAGGGCAAACATAAAAAGCAAAGTGGTGGGCACGGTCAGTATGGTCATGTCTGGATCACCATGGAACCGCTTAATAACGGAGATTTTGAATTTTCTGAGCACGTTTTTGGTGGGTCAGTACCGAAACAATATTTTCCGGCGGTTGAGAAAGGGATTCGTGAAGCTATGGCGGAGGGAATCCTGGCCGGTTATCCGGTGACCGATATCAAAATTACGCTTAACGATGGTTCTTATCACAGTGTGGATTCTTCTGAAATGGCTTTCAAACTAGCTGCCATACTGGCCTTCCGAAAAGGAGCAGAATTAGCGAATCCGACCTTATTAGAACCTGTAGTAAATGTAATGGTCAATGTTCCAGAAGTCTATATGGGTGACGTTATTGGAGACTTAAATGGAAAACGCGGAAAAGTTTTGGGAATGGAGGCAGAGGGTAAATATCAAGTTATTACCGCGCATGTTCCCCAGGCGGAAATGATGCGTTATGCTATTGACCTAAGATCATTAACCCATGGTAAAGGATTTTTTAAAATGAATTTTTTACAATATGAAGAGGTACCAGCTAGGTTGAGTGATACTTTGCTAAACCAGCTTAAAGCTGTTCAAGGGCATTGAACTTAAGTTTTTAAAGATGATTCATAGATTCCTGCTCGAAGGGTTGTTACTGTACAAAAGTAATACCCTTCGTTTCTTATGCTTGAAAAAGGTGCTGTTTCGAGAAATAATAGACTTTCATTAATTTATTAGGTATTAATAATCTTGATCTCAATCACAGAAGTATAGCTGAAAATAATTTAGCATAAAATAGTAAGATAACCTGTATATTGGTAATCGTAGATCCGAACTCAATCTTATGTAGGTAAAATTTAGAGCTTGAAGAAGGAAATCGTGCCATGATGAAGAATGAATATAATAACTGTGTCTTAGATAAATGAACAGTAAGGAGGTGGGTAAAGGATGGAAAAAATTAAAATTGGCATACCGAGGGCTTTTTTTTACTATATCTATTATCCAGCTTGGCGCACGTACTTTGAATTCTTGGGTTGTGAAGTTATAACCAGTCCTCCAACCACAAGGGAAATTATCGATTTCGGAGTTAAGGATGCTGTAGCTGAAGCATGTGTTCCTGTTAAAATTTTTTTTGGTCACGTCCATAAACTTAAAGATAAAGTAGACTATCTGTTTATTCCAAGGGTCATCAGTATGAATGGTAAAACGATCTACTGTCCAAAATTCTTAGGACTACCAGACATGATCCGTTCAGCAATTCCCAATCTATCAAAACTGATCGATGTTACGATTGATTCTCGTAAAGATCCTTTTGCACTTCAAAAAGCAGCCATAAAGGTAGCCAAAGATTTGGGGTATTCGGCTTGGGACGGTTTAAAGGCTTTACATAAAGCCTTTAAAATTCATAAACGATATTTGGCTCTTTTAAATAAAGGTGTTTTTCCCGATAAAGCTATACCTTTTTTGTTTTTGGATAAGGCTGATGACACCGAATTATTGAAGTCTGCTTCTACTTTTACTAATAAGATAGTAGCAACCCAAAGTTCCTTAAAGTTAGCGATTTTGGGCTATCCCTATACAGTTTATGATAGTTTTATTAATGTAAACCTTTTTGATAAATTGAGGGAAATGGGAGTCGAGGTTGTCACAATGGAAATGATCGCTCCTAAGACTTTAGAGAAGCAGAGGAAAAAAACAGTCAAAAGGCTTTTTTGGACGTTTAGCGAAATGGTTAGTAGAACTGCTTATCATTTCTTTGAGAATGACGAAGCTATTGATGGGATTTTACATGTTACAGCTTTTGGTTGTGGTCCTGATTTTATGGTTGATAAACTAATGGAAATCGAAGCAAAAAAAAGACATAATCGGGTTCCCTTTATGTCTTTATCCATAGATGAGCATACTGGAGAAGCTGGTATTATGACCAGAATTGAAGCTTTTTGTGAGATGGTTCGTAGAAGGAAAGAGGCAGCTGTATGAGAAAAGTGACTTTTCCACATCTGGGAACATCCGTTGTTGTGTTCACTGATTTAATCAGGGATTTGGGGAATGAACCGATTATACCCCTTCGACCCAATAAAAAAATCTTGGATCTAGGGGTACGTTATGCTCCCGAATTTGCCTGCTTGCCTTTTAAGGTACTACTAGGTTCTTACTTAGAGACTGTTGAACGAGGTGCGGAAATTGTAGTTACTTCCGGTGGCAATGGACCTTGTCGGGCTGGGCACTATGGTGAGGTTTCCCAAAAAATCTTAGATAGTATTGGTCAGAAGATTGAAATTTTAGTATTTGACTCAATCTATCAAAATCCTCTCCAATTTATGCGTAAGCTTAACCATTTAAATAATGCAAAACTGTCCTACTGGTCGATTATCCAGCTTGTGCGCTTTTATTGGCGTAAACTTCAGGCTCTGGATAAGCTGGAACGTCTGAGTCATAAAGTTCGTCCGAGAGAAGAAAAAAAAGATCTGACCTCTAAAATATTTAAACAAGGAATTGAATGGATACGCCTGTCTAAAAATTTAGCTGAAGTTGAAGAGGCAGAAAGACAAGGTGTTTTAGCGCTTGAAAATATTCCCCAAAATCTTGATCGTCTGATTGTACGGATAGGTATTGTGGGAGAAATATATGTCTTATTAGAGCCAGCTGTAAATCAGGAGATAGAAGAAATGTTGGGGAATCTTGGTGTTGAGGTGGATCGCTCTCTTTATCTTACGGGGTGGACACGTGACAATATGTTAGGTCATAAAGATGATTTCCTTCGTCATGCCAAGCCTTATCTAGGTACCGCCATTGGTGGGCATGCGCAAGAGGGAATCGGGCATACGATTATGTATGCCAAAGATGGTTTTGATGGTATGGTTCAATTAGCTCCTTTTACTTGTATTCCCGAAATTGTTGTAAAGACGATTATGCCTCGGATTACTCATGATTTTGGAATACCCATCTTAACCTTTTTTCTTGATGAACAAACAGGTAAAGCTGGAATGCAAACTCGGTTGGAAGCTTTTGTAGATATGATAAAGCGTAAAAAGAGGAAGCCCCTGGAAATTGTGGAAGGAGAAATTTATGCAAGGGTATCTGGGAATTGACGTAGGTAGTGTTAGCACAAATGTAGTTATTTTAGATAGTAAAAATAATGTTAAAGCAAGTCTTTATTTGCGGACCAATGGACAACCCATTCAAGCGATCCAAGAAGGCATGCATATAGTTTATAAAGAACTCGATAAAGACTTTAAGATACTTGGTGTAGGGGCTACAGGTAGCGGTCGACAACTAGCAGGAGCAGTTGTAGGCGCAGATGTGATCAAGAATGAGATTACGGCTCATGCTGTGGCAGCCTTAACTATGGTTCCCGATGTTCGAACAATTCTAGAAATAGGTGGACAAGATTCCAAGATTATTTTATTGCGTGATGGAGTAGTTACGGATTTTGCGATGAATTCTGTTTGTGCCGCTGGAACAGGATCGTTTTTGGATCAACAGGCTTCTAGGTTGAAAACACCCATCGAAGAATTTGGAGATTTGGCAATCCAATCAAAAAGCCAGGTGCGTATTGCCGGACGATGTACAGTATTTGCTGAATCTGATATGATTCATAAACAACAAATGGGGCATTCAAAGGAAGATATCATTCGGGGTCTTTGTGAAGCACTAGTGCGTAATTATTTAAATAATGTCGGTAAGGGTAAAGAAATCCTGTCTAAGATAGTTTTCCAGGGTGGAGTAGCCGCCAATAAAGGGATCAAACAGGCCTTTGAAAGTGCTTTAGGAACGGAGGTTGTTGTTCCTAAATATTATAACGTTATGGGTGCAGTAGGGGCCGCTTTACTGGCTAAAGAACATGTTGCCTTTGTAGGTGCAACAAAATTCAAAGGGTTCAGTGTTACTCAAGAGACTTTTGCAGGTAAAAGTTTTGATTGCAGTGGCTGCTCCAATAATTGTGAAATCATTGAGATAAGTATGGGTAAGGAAATAGTTGGACGTTGGGGCGGTAGATGTGATAAATGGGAGATTTCCTGAGGCATCTCCTAAATTGAATAAGATTAAACAATAATAAAAACAAGAAAGCGCTCGCAAACTATAAATTGCGGCGCTTTCTTGTTACTTGAAATTAATGTTTAATGTTAAATATCTTAGGGGCTGTTAGAATGTCAAGGGCTTGAGTATCAATTTGACTTTTTGTTTGAACAGCTAATTCTTTCGACGTATTGGCATTTTGAATCTCGGAAGAAGCAGGTGTTATTTTGTAGATAGGTGTTTTAGCAGTGGTGGGTGGAGTGGCGCTGTTTTGAATCTCGGAAGAATCAGGTGTCGCATTGTAGATAGGTGTTTTAGCGGTGGCTGAAGTGTTGCTAGGTAAATATTTTTGATAAAGTTGTTTTACATTGCTAGCAACCTCATTATTTACATAGCCTTTACTTACAAACAATTCAGCGATCTCAGCTTTATCACTGGCTTTAATCAGATCATCTTGACTAACACTAACATTGTACTTAATCAGTGTTTGGACGATGGGGGTTAGGTTATTGCGAACTGCATAGGCTAAGATCGACTCGCGATCAGCAATTTTGGAATTAACATTAGCACCATATTGAAGTAATATATCTGTGTTATTTGAATTGCCTTTAAGAACGGAATTTATTAGGGCTGTGTTACCATTGATTGGATTGGTCTTGACTTCAGC
>JBAQMG010000084.1:0-6758 GCA_049302575.1 Desulfitobacteriaceae bacterium
AAACTCTCCATAAAAATTATTATCACTCCTATAGAAGTTGATTTGCTCATTCAGTTTTATACTCACTGACGAGTTTTTCCATTGGTATATCCTTGTTGTTTAGTTTTCAAAGATCAGGCTTCGAACACGAATGACTCAAACATGGATGATCGAGGTTCAACATCGCCACGACTCAAACATGGATGTTTGAGATTAGACACCGCCATGGATGGCAAGGTGTCGTGATGGCATCAAATGTTGTATTCATCAGTGTTTTAATGTTGCGCACTCTATCGCGGAAGCCAGTTTCGAATTGTTTCCTCGTTCGAGGCGCTTAGTTAGTATATCATTTTGTTTAACCGCTGTCAACATTAATTTAGATTTAACAAATTGTTTTTTATCTGCAGATCAGCGACGTCAGTAAATATACCACATCTTGATTAATATCGTCAAGCAATAATTCGACAAAATATTTTTTAATAGTGACTATATGATTCCAGTGCTGAAAGATCAAAAAAAATCAGCCCGTTTTAAGGTAGAATTGGTGCCTTAGAGTAGTTACTAGTTTTTAACTTTATACTAATATATTTTCCCAAATTTACAAGCAAGTTCTCTGATCTGGGATTGTGCCGAGCAATATGTTCTCTTATCTCCGACATACCCCTCCACCCACGCGAACAGGGTACCCCCCAATTTGGACAAGTACCCTAAAAACTTATACTTTCTGATAAGATAAAAAAGGGTGCATATGCACCCTTAGCTTAAGCAGTTATTTGCGTCTTAGCGGTTATTTGAGCCTTAGCAGTATTTACTAGTTCTGTGAAGGCTGCCGCATCCTTAATTGCTAGATCCGCTAGCATCTTACGATTAACTGAGACACCAGCTAGCTTTAAACCATTCATCATTCGGCTATAAGACATTCCATTCAGCCGGGCAGCTGCATTAATTCGGGTGATCCATAATTTACGGAAATCACCTTTCTTATCTTTACGATGCGCATAAGCATATGCCAAAGATTTTAATACTTGTTCATTAGCAGGGCGGAAAAGTTTACTTTTCGCACCACGAAATCCTTTTGCTAACTTAAGAATCTTTTTATGCCTCTGATGCTTCGTTACCCCTTTTTTAACGCGGGCCATAGCGAAGACCTCCTTTATTATCTATAATCTGCTTCCTCAGCTTACATATAAGCTATCATATTGGCAATACGTTTGGCATCCGTTGAATGCATAATGGCAGATTTACCAAGAGCACGTTTGCGTTTCGGAGATTTTTTTCCTAGAATATGACTGGTGAAAGCGTGGTGACGTACTATTTTTCCTGTTCCTGTCTTTTTAAAGCGCTTTGCAGCACCACGGTGAGTTTTCATTTTTGGCATTTGGGTAAGCCCCCCTCTCTGTTAGTCATGTTTGACCGGGGTTAAAATCATAATCATATTGCGGCCTTCAAGTTTAGCTTCACGTTCGACAGTTGCTTCTGCCTTACAAAATAGGGCAAGTCGGACGCACAAAACTTTACCAAGATCAGGATGGGTAACTTCCCGACCCCGAAACATAATTGTGACCTTGACCTTATTCCCGTCATTTAAGAAGCGTATAGCATTCCTAGCTTTAGTTTCAAAATCATGATCCTCAATGTTTGGACGAAGTTTAACCTCTTTGATCTCCACTGTATTATGGTTCTTGCGAGCTTCTTTATCTCTTTTTGCTTGCTCATATTTAAATTTGCCATAATCCATAAGTTTACAAACTGGCGGCTTAGCTGTCGGGGCAATTTCAACCAAATCCAGAAACTTCTCTAGCGAGATTCTCAAGGCATCTCGTCCTTGCATAATCCCAAGTTGTTCCCCGTCTTCACCGACGAGACGAACCTCCCGAGCTCGGATTTCATCGTTAATCCGTAAGTCCTTGCTAATAAGAAACCACCCCCGAATTTTTTATCCAACTATAAAACGAAAATTAAAAAGACAGGTAACATCATCTGCCACCCATCTTCAATAATATCAAGAGCATTAAACCTAAAGCGCCCTAGATTCGAAGATACACTCATCGACCTTAGCCATGAGGTGAGAAGCGGATGGCTTCTACTTGATAAAAAATATTATATCTTTAGTTTTCAACTATGTCAAGCACTTTCGATATTCGATGTTCGATGTTCGAAATTTGCACATCCTGCTATCATTCATAGACATCATACATCATGCGTGAATGTTACTGCATTTTTTTCTTAGGAAAAAATATCAGCCATTCTTAATAATGCATCCTATGTTTAGCCTTTGAACCTTATCTGAAAATTAAGCTTAATAAATGCTTTACCATTATGTTCAAACACATTTGCAAATCTGTGTTTAGTAACGCTTGGAGTGTCAAATCTAGTGTTTTTAACCAAGTATTCTTGAAATTCATTTCGATTATAAATATGATAACAAACTACTTCCCCAGATTCTTTTACAATTATATAGCCACCTGTTGCATCATACCTTCCTTTCCAAACAGTAGTCGGTGTCATCCCAAGAGCAATATCGGTATATAAATTTTTAATTTTATATTGATAAAATGGGTGTTCAGTCTCTTTAGAAAAACAACAAGGATTCTTTTGGTTTAATGTAGCTAATAAGTCAATAGTATCAGAACTGGTACCACAGTAATATAATTTAACCATTTCCGCAAGAATTATCGGTAAATTAGAGTCAATCATCTGTAAATTTGATTTGAATACAACATTTTCAAGATCAAAATACCTAATATCTCCACCGTATTCAAAAATTAATTTCAGCCTGTCTCTTACCTTCCTCTTTGTATCAATAGCATTAATTACCTCAATTTGATTTTTGTTGAGTTTCGTTCCCACAATTTCATAAATGAAATTAGTTGCATTTGATGTGTTCAATAGAGTTGATGGGTTTCCCATCATAGATTTTATACTAAAACCCAAAGAAGGACTCATACCAGTATTCAAATCATGTACAACCATTTGAATATCCGTTTTATCTTTTGACGGGGCCTTCAGTTTATTACATTTTATATCTTTCAAAAAACCTTCAACCTCTTCAATAAAGAAAGAGCTACCTCTTGAATTTTTAATTTTTTCAAGTAATAACTCTGAATATTTTTTGAATTCCGAAATAGGAATAAGAATCTTTTCATCTTGATTTTCAACTGTTATCATAATACTTCCATCTAGAAGTTCATCTCTAATTTCAATATCCTTATCATTTTCATGTTTAACTTGATAATAAACCTCACGTTTACCAGTTTCATTCCGAAGCACCTTAATTATTGGATAAAATACATCACGTATCTTTTCCAAATTTTCATCAGCAGCATACAGCTTTCCATCGGTCAGTAATTTAATTAAGGTATATATTTCGCTCCATTCTCCTTTATTTCCATTGATCATGCGTATCTTTCCTCCAAAATAAAGGAGTTTGACTTTGCAGTTTCAACATCTTCAATTCCTACTTCTGACTCCAATGCACTTAGACATTCATACATTTTTTCAGCCAATACTTCTAAAACTGGAATTGTAACACTATTACCCAATTGCTTGTATTGCTGTGCTTTACTGATTTCTTTTGGAAAAGAAAATCCATCTTTACCATTTGGTTTTAAAAAAGCGTATCCAACAAAACCCTGCAGCTTTCCCCATTCCGAGGGTGTCATATGCCGTATTCCTTCAGCATTTAAGGGGGTCTTCTTTCCATGATATACCCTACCACCTATCCCCTCCTGGGGATCATACACTAAATTTCTTTCTTTACCTGAACCCCCAGTAGCTAAAATTGCATTCGCAAATGGATTTTGAATCTCAGGAGCATTAACAACCATATAGCCAAAACCATTACCTTTTTGTTCATGCCTGCTCCTGTGTTTCTTTAATGTATTAAGATAACCTTCGGCAATATAATATTCAAGACTTTCACCAAAATTCAATAATTCACTCAGATCTTTATATAAAGGCTTAGATTCTCTTTTTTTAGGTAATTCTTTTATAGGCAGTTTATAAATTTCTCCATTAAATCGCTGTTTATCAAAACCCATCATATATACACGAGGTCTATTTTGCGGTATTCCAAAATTCCTAGAATTTAAAACAAACCTTCTGGCATCGTAAGAAACATTCCCTTGCCCATCAATTTCAACTCCAATAACTTTATACCCAAGCTCTTTAACCAATGCTTCTATTATTATCTTAAATGTCTCACCTTTTTCATGGCTAATCAGATTATCCACGTTTTCCAACAAAAACGCCTTCGGTCTTGTCCTGTTAATTATATCCGCTACATCAAAAAACAAAGTTCCTCTGGTTCTATCCATAAATCCTTCTTGCTTACCAGCTCTACTAAATGCTTGGCATGGGAAACCCGCCAATAGAACATCGTATTTTACGCCTTCTACCTTTTTCTTGAAATCTTCTGATGTAACATCATTTTTGGGATTTTCTCCAAACAAATGCTCATAAGTTTTACAAGCGTATGTATCTATTTCAGCAGATAATACATTTTTAAAATACCCCGTCATTTCAAATCCTCTTCTTATACCGCCTATACCAGCAAAAAGATCAACTGTCTTGTACATTTCAACCTCCAAATAAGACTCCGAATATCTACTACCGAAATTGACACGTGCTTCGCTCATCGTGCGTCACGCTTCCCACTTCGCTGTTCTCGTTTTATTTTTTATCATGTCGCTTATAAGGGTGATAAAATCACCAGTAGCCATTTTTTCCCCAGCATTTCCTTGACTATAACGTCGAACGGCAACTGTCTCAGATTCTGCTTCCTGATCGCCTACAACTAGGGCAAAGGGTATTTTTTCAGTTTGAGTCTCACGGATCTTATAATTTATTTTTTCACGGCGTTGATCAACTTCAACTCTGATATCTAAAGCACTCAGTTGTTTTTCGATAGTTTGAGCATATTCATGATGCTTCTCACTAATAGGCAAAATACGCACCTGGACGGGTGCCAACCAAACAGGAAAAGCTCCTGCATAGTGTTCAGTTAGCAAAGCAATAAAACGCTCAATACTTCCGTAAACGACTCTGTGGACCATCACTGGACGATGTTTTAGACCATCTTCCCCAACATAAGTTAAATCAAATTTTTCTGGCATTTGAAAATCAAGTTGGATAGTACCGCACTGCCAAGTTCTATCTAAGCAATCGCGCAAATGAAAGTCAATTTTAGGACCATAGAACGCACCATCACCAGGATTAACTTTATAGTCTATCCCTTTAGCCTCAAGTGCTGCTTGTAAAACCTTAGTGGCCATTTCCCAGGTTTCATCAGACCCCATTGAATTCTCTGGTCTTGTGGAAAGCTCAACATTATACTCAAAACCAAATATTTTATAGAAATAATCGACTAATTCAATGACCCCAATAATTTCCTCTTTGACTTGAGAAGGCAACATAAAGATATGCGCATCGTCTTGGGTAAAATTTCTTACTCTAAGTAAGCCGTGTAAAGCACCAGATAATTCATGGCGATGCACCAAGCCCAACTCTCCAACACGCATCGGTAAGTCACGATAACTCCGCAGCTTGGTACGATACATGATCATCCCACCCGGACAATTCATGGGTTTAATCGCGTAATCATCCTCATCAATCTTGGTGAAATACATATTAGCTTGATAATGATCCCAATGCCCAGATTGCTCCCAGAGACTACGATTCAAAATAATCGGCGTTTTGATCTCTTGGTAATCACGCTTCCGATGTTCCTGACGCCAGAAATCCTCCAATTGATTGCGCAAGATCATCCCCTTAGGATGAAAAAACGGGAACCCCGGACCTTCATCGTGCAAACTGAAGAGATCCAATTCTAAGCCTAACTTACGATGATCCCGACGTTTAGCTTCTTCAATCTTGAATAAATAGTCTTCTAAATCTGCGGGTTTGGCAAAGGCAGTTCCGTAGATTCTCTGTAACATTTTATTTTTTTCACTACCACGCCAATAAGCTCCAGCAAGATTTAAGAGCTTAAAAACCTTCAGATTACCAGTAGCTGGAACATGTGGACCAGCACAAAGGTCAGTGAATTCTCCTTGCGTGTACATGGAAATTGCTACATCTTTGGGGAGATCCTCAATCAGCTCCACTTTATACTTTTCACCCTGCACCTTAAAAAGCTCTAAAGCAGACTCCCTGGAAATTTCCATTCGTTGAAATGGCTCACTTGACTTAGCAAGCCGACGCATCTCAGCCTCGATAACTGTTAAATCCTCAGGGGTAAACACATGTTCTGAATCAAAATCGTAGTAAAAACCATTGGCAATAGCTGGCCCAATGGCAAGTTTGGTACCAGGAAAAAGTTTTAGTACCGCTTGAGCAAGCAAATGAGAGGTCGAATGCCGCAGAATTTCCAGACCAGCCTCACTCTCTAGAGGTACAATTTCTATCGCAGCACTTTCATTTAAGGGAAAAGAAAGATCCTTTGTTACCCCATTCACCTTTCCGCCAATGGCAGCTTTAGCTAAACCACGCGAAATCGAGCCAGCTAGCTCTAGTAGTGTTGTTCCTTGCTCTACTTCACGAACCGAACCATCCTTCAAAGTAATTTCAATCATAGTAAGCTTCCTCCGCACAATTAATTTAGAAAAAATTTAAGTTCACTTATACCCTCCGAAAGTTTACGTTCTGATGGGTAAAAATCGGATAGGAGGCCACCCATTATTTGAGTGACCGACCTTCCACACCACCGTACGTACCGTTCGGTATACGGCGGTTCCTCAGGTTACGCAGTAACTTGACGATAATACTCTGAAAAGAATAGG
>JBAQMG010000085.1:0-5675 GCA_049302575.1 Desulfitobacteriaceae bacterium
GTCTGGCACTAATAATGAACTTAACCGCTTAAGCTTAGAAACAAGGCAAAACAATTTGAATTGGAATATCAGCTTGGAAAATAATATCACATCGCATAGGAAAATAATTGGAAGATTTATTGTATTGGGCAAAAAGGTCATACGAAAGTTCTTGCGCTGGTATATTAATCCCCTATTAGACAGGCAAAGAGAATTTAATGGGGGTGTAACCCGCTCACTCAGTATTCTGGAAGAATTTGCCTATATGCACTCCAAGGAGTTTTCCGAGGTCGTAGCCAAAATAGATCGTATTGAGGCTATGTTAGGCGCTTCGATCTCCCAGCATAAAGGGCAACTGGAAGCCGAACTTACGGTGATTTCTGACCGTTTACGACGGCTAGAAAGAAAAATCAACAAGGGGCTTAACCTTGATCTCGGAGCTCGCACGCTAGAATGTTTGGTTAAGGAAGATAAGCAGGAAAACCTAGATATCGACTACTTCCTATTTGAACAGAGATTCCGGGGTAGCAGGGAGGACATTAAAGAAAGACAAAAGGTGTATTTAGATTATTTTCGAGGTAAGACTAAGGTGTTGGACATCGGCTGTGGACGTGGCGAGTTTATTGAGTTACTTATGGAGAACGGGGTTGGTGTTCAAGGCATAGACCTGAATGAGGATATGGTTGGTTACTGCCAAGACCATGGGCTGCCGGTTTTACAGGTAGATTTATTTGAATTTTTAGAAGGGCTCGAAGACAATAGTTTGGACGGAATTTTTGCAGCACAAGTGATTGAACATTTAGAGCCGAAATCCTTGATTCAGCTGTCAGAATTATGTTATAAAAAGCTTAGACCGTCGGGCACACTTGTATTGGAAACTATTAATCCTGGAAACTTACAAGCGGTGAATACATGGTTTTACTTAGATCCAAGCCATGTTAGGCCGGTTAGTCCAGAACTTATAAAGTTTATTACTGAGGCCGAAGGGTTCAAGTGTAAAGAAGTTATCTACTTATCTCCGATCAAGCCCCCCTTGAGTTCAAGCCTGCCACAGAGTACAAATTTAGATACAAAAGAACTTTATGAGTGGTTCGCGACAGTGGATTCTTTAGTTTTTGGCCCGCAGGATTATGCCCTAATTGCAATAAAATAATTGTGTTCCCAATGATTCAATCTTTTATGGAAGAAGCAATGACAATACGCCCCTGTATTATATGGATATTAGAAGACTTGGAGGAATGTGCATGAGGTTAGCCTTTTTTTCCCCCCTTCCACCTCTAAAATCAGGAATTGCAGATTATAGCGCAGAGCTGTTGCTTGCCCTCCAAAAGTTTGCATTTGTTGATATCGATGTTTATGTTGATGGTTATCCAGTAGAAGACAAGCGTTTGTCGCAACTTTTTCCGATTCATCAGATTGAAGATTATTGGAAGAACAGGGAAAAGTACGGCTATGATATGTGTATTTACCAGATAGGTAACAATCAAGTATATCATGAGTCTATTTATAAGATATCTTTGGTTGAACCTGGTTTAGTTGTCTTACATGATACCTCTATTCATAATATGATGGCGGGAATCTTATATGGTCGTGGCAGGAAAGAGGAATATATAGCGGAGATGCAGTACAATCACGGTTCCGAAGGAGAGATTGCTGCCCGTACGTTTATCGCTAACGGAGGAGTGCCTCCTTGGGAAAAGGATGTATTAAGATTTCCAATGATCAAGCGACTTGTGGATAATTCAAAGGGCATTATTGTCCATTCACTATTTGCCCGAAGTTACGTTAAAAGGCAACGTAGGGATGTACCGGTGAAGGTAATAAACCTTTTTTCAGATGTTATTGGAGACGGTGAGGGCAAAGTAAGGGAAGAAGCCCGTCAACGACTGGGGATACTACCCGAGACTCTTATTCTGGCGTCATTTGGATATATCAACTCGAATAGAAGAATCGATGAAGTGCTTAAAGCTTTACACATACTTCGCAAGATAAGTTCAGTTCCGTTTTTATATTATCTTGTTGGTGAGATAAATAATCCTAGCTATAAGGTAAAGGAGTTAATAAGTAATTTAGGACTTGAAGAGCTAGTAACCATGACAGGTTATGTCGATATGCCTCAATATATGGATATTATGAAGGCGGCAGATATTTGTCTAAACTTACGATATCCATATTATGGTGAGTCATCTGCAAACTTGCACCGAATGCTTGGCTTGGGTAAGGTGGTTGTGGTCTCAGATGTGGGAGCTTTTCAAGAATATCCGGAGGATACACTTGTAAAGATTAAGGTAGGCAATGAAGTTGACGAGCTGATTCATGTTTTTAGAAGGATAATTAAAGATAACACATGGAAAAACAAGCTTTCGGAGAATGCACTGGCGTTTGCTCATAATTTCTGCACAAAAGAGCGAGCTACAGGTGAGTATATTAGCTTTATACAGCAACTAGACCACGGGCTAGGACAGATAGAAAACCTAATTGAAGATGCTGCAGAAACCTTCCTTTGCGAAGGAACTGCTGAGAATGATGAGATTCGTATTAGAGCCTTGGCACTACATATTATTGAGGTTGCCGGTTGGACGGCGTTGAGAGAAGATGATGTGATTTTATGAAGATAGCGATTGCAACGGTTCAAGTGCCTTTTGTTAGAGGGGGGGCCGAAATCCTTGTAGAACTCCTTAAAGCTAATTTAATAAGTCGTGGTCATCAAGTTGAAATTATTTCAATTCCGTTTAAGTGGTATCCACCGAGTGCTATCATTGATAGCATATTGATGGCGCGACTTATGGATTTGAGCGAATCAAACGGCGTAGCAATTGACTTGGTTATTGGTACCAAGTTTCCCTCTTATTATGTTAACCACGAAAATAAAGTGCTGTGGCTTCTTCATCAACATAGGGAGGCCTATGAACTATGGAACACAGACTTAGGAGGTCTGCATCCCTGGGAAAATAGCGACGAGGTGCGGAAGTTAATTATTAACTGTGATAACAAATTTATTCCTAAGGCTAAAAAAGTTTATACCATATCCCAAACAGTTACGGACAGGCTTAAGAAATTCAATGGTATTAAGTCGAAGGTTCTCTATCATCCTCCTGCTCTATCCGAGGTTCTTAAGCCTTGTGAATACGATAGCTATATCTTTTATCCCAGTCGCATCAATAGGATAAAAAGGCAAGCACTTTTAGTACAGGCTTTGAAATATTGTAAGTCAGCCGTGCACGTAGTTATAGTAGGTAGTGGCGAAAATGATGCCCTCGAAGAATTGAACAGGATTATAGAAAAGGATGGAACTGCTGACAAAGTCACAATCCTTGGACGTATATCTGACGAGGAACTCATTCGTTTATACTCTAATTGTCTAGGGGTATACTTTGGTCCTTACGAGGAGGATTACGGGTACATCACGTTAGAAGCTTTTTTTTCTGGTAAGGCGGTTATCACTCATCACGATTCAGGCGGTCCGCTTGAATTTGTGAGTGAAAGCAATGGTTATGTGATGAAACCAGACCCTCGGGCGATCGCTGAAGCTATGGATGAGCTTTATTATAACAAGCAGCTAGCAAGGGAAAAGGGTCAAAATGGCTTACGACTTATGCACGAGATGAAAATAAGCTGGGACTATGTAGTTGAAGCTTTAGTTAAGGTTTGATAGAACTAAGTTACAGGGGAGAGTGAGCTTTTGACATGGGAAGAACAGAGCCGGGACTGATTAAACTTTTGGTTGAGGAAGTTGCCCAACAACTCGCTGAAATCAATCTTCAGGAAGATGCACTCTGGTATTTTGAACATCTAGCAACGATGATTACCGAGCTGCAGCTTGATGATGGGCAATGAAGTGGTGTTAAGTATTCTATACTCTTGACGCTTTTGTACATCATAGCATGTCGACTGCAGAACTGCCTGCCAAAGTTAAATTGATGGAGATTCGTTGAGCCAGTTGGGACAGGGGTTTGCTATATCGAAATATGCAACTGGTTAGTTAAGTTAATTGAGCTGATATTTGACAGAATTGAGGAGATAATCCATGAATAACAAGAATGTTTATGTATTTCTTCATATACCTAAAAGTGCTGGAATGACGTTCAATCGCATCTTGGAGTCGAATTTCGCGGAGAATGAAATTGGGAGTCAGGTATTAAGAAAAATTACAATTTCGGATGATAATGAGCGTAATAAGCTATTAGATTATCGTTACTTTGGTGGACATTATTTCCTTAGTTCAATTGAAGGTATATTGAATAGCATAGGTGTTAAACCATTGCTGATAACAATGTTTAGAGATCCGATAAAACAGTTTCTGTCTCATTACAACTATATTTTACTTGTAGCAAAGGAAAGACATTTCGCGTACAAGAAGTTAAGAGATCTATCTCTTGAGGATTTCTTAAAGGAAGAGGAAACCAGGGTCTGGCTTAGAAATTATCAAACTACATGGCTTACGACGGATATTCCATTTAAACGATTTACCAATTATTATCATGAAGATCTGGATTTTACAAAGATTTATTTAAAGGCACTTAGTGAAGATCGAAGAAGCGATGCAGAATTATTTGAGTGTGCTAAAAGCAGACTAAATCGGTTTGATTTTGTTGGAGTAACTGAGAATTTCAATCAAGGAATTCAATTATTAACACATACATTTGGCTGGAGTCCAGTTATGGTCTATCAATCAGAAAATGTTCTGCGTGAAGATTATATTCTTAAAGAATTTTCCCAAGAAAGCTTGCAGATTTTGAGGGAGATGTTCAAAGTAGATTCTATGGTCTATGACTATGCAAAGGGTCTTTTTGATCAACGGTACAAAAAAATGATTAGGACAGATTACCCTAATTCGAATAAAATAGCAAACGTTGTGCTTAATCCAAGTTATACGATGGGCAATAAAGGTTGGCATAATGTCGAGGTTGATGTTTCGACCGGATTGCAATGGGTTTGGACTGGACCAGAGTTGGAGTCCTATTTGAGTTTTATATTACTAAATATTAATGACTATATGATTACGGTGCGTTTTATTAATAGTATGGCCTCTGACATAGCTAATAGCTTAAATATTGTTGTGAATAACAGAAGCCTTTGTTTAGAAAAGTCCGATACTAACGGTGAAATACGTGTGAGTGGACTTTTACCAAAGGAAATTATTTTGGAATCAAAAGGGAGGATAGTAATGAAGATCGGTGTTAATAGAACTATATCGCCCAATCCAGTAGTGGCTGAATCTAGTGATAATAGAAAACTGGGCCTTGCCTTTCATTCTATTGAACTGAGGCCGGTGCAGTAAAAATTATATACGCCCAGAATGCCCATCAATTGATTTGATTTAGATATTGGTTATATATTCCAAAGAGTAAAATTGTTGGAGCTAAGGCTATCGTTTCTTTGAATGGAGATTATTATGAAAAAGTATTTTTTCCTTCATATTCCTAAAACTGCAGGTTCATCACTTTTTACCTTTTTTCGTGATGTGTTAGGCGAAGGCAATGTATTTCAAGTAAGAGATGTAAAGATTGGAGGGCAGAGAGCTGAAACGCTCAAAGATTATTCAATGGTAGGTGGACATCTCACCTATAATCAAATGGAAACCTACTTTGAACCAGAGCGTTATCGAGTTGTTTTTTTGAGACATCCAGTAGATAGGCTTATTTCATTGTATTATTTTCATCGATCTGCAGAAGAAGTCATGCACGATCCAACGG
>JBAQMG010000086.1:0-2445 GCA_049302575.1 Desulfitobacteriaceae bacterium
CAAAAACGCCCTCCGGATGGAAGGTGCATTTTGTGATTTAATTATACTTTGTAAATGATATTGACTGCAAGTGGTAAATAATATTATTTTTATTTTTGTTCACAACGGCATGTTTATTTAACACTATATATAGAAGGAATATTTACGAGAAGGAGATTTGCTGAATGAAAAATAAAGGAATTATGGATGAAATCATAGAAGGACTAATAAATGAAAGACTTTTTAATAAAGCGTATCAGACTACAAGGAAGACATCGGATTATGATTGGAAAAAGGAATCTCTTTCCCTTAGTCAAGATATTATAAATAAGCTTGGGGTAGACAAGGAACCTTTCATGCGATACGAAGAGCTTCTAGGTGCGCAGGAAAACGAACTTCAACGGAACGCCTATAAGCAAGGTCTGCGTGATGGTATCGAATTACTGAGGGAAATATTTGCGCATGGGCAACGTTCCAACCACTGAGATTGTTGGATTACCAGCGACGGCTGTGAGAGAGGCTCGTGACCGGGTTCGCTCAGCTATCCGAAACTCTGGTTATCAGTTCCCCTTACAGCGGGTAACCGTTAACTTAGCTCCTGCGGATTTGCGCAAAGAAGGTTCCAGTCTTGATTTGCCGATTGCTATAGGGATACTCGCTGCAACTGATCAATGCGTTTCACCTGAACTCGTTCAATATGTTTTTTCAGGTGAACTTTCTTTAGAGGGAACCCTTCGCCCAGTTCCTGGCGTACTTACAATGGCGATAACCCTGGATAGAGAGAATTCAAGAGCAGGAATAGAAGGAGGGCAGGTGGCTGAACATTTAAAGTTGATTGTTCCTCCGGATAATTTAGCGGAAGCTCGTCTTGTGACAGGGTTAGCAACGCATGGTACATTTAATCTAGATCAAATTGTGAAGGCAATAGCCAATAAGAGTGGCTTCGAAGATGATGTAATATCTCGGATTCCTCAACCTGAATCAGACAGTGAGGTCAAGGTGGATTGGGCGGATATTCATGGGCAACAGCATGCCAAACGGGCCTTGGAGATTGCGGCAGCAGGGGGGCATAATGTCGTCATGTTGGGTCCCCCGGGATCAGGTAAGACGCTACTGGCAAAGGCGTATGCTGGGATACTTCCCTTATTAAGCGACCAAGAAAGTATTGAGGTCACTCAGCTTTATAGTGTTTCAGGGTTGCTTAATTGCAATGGATCATTGGTTCAACATCGTCCCTTTCGTAATCCTCATCATTCCGTAACCAGAGCTGGAATGATTGGTGGTGGAAGGGAGCTGCGCGCGGGTGAGTTAAGCTTTGCCAATCATGGTGTGCTGTTTTTAGATGAGCTTCCAGAGTTTGCACGAGAGGTTTTGGAATGTTTACGGCAACCTTTGGAGGATCGCGAGTTGACGATTACCCGTCAGTCGGGGAGTATAACCTATCCTGCACATGTGAGCGTCATAGCGAGTATGAATCCTTGTCCTTGTGGATATTATGGGGATCAAGGTCGGGTGTGCTCTTGCACACCGCTGCAGATCCAAAATTATCGTGGTAGGATCTCCGGCCCACTTTTAGATCGATTTGACTTACACGTTGAGGTACCAAGGCTGAATTACACCGAGTTAAAGAGTAGCCATGGGACGGAGTCTTCTAGCGTGGTCAGGGAACGAGTTATGGCGGCCCGTAGAAGACAATGGATGCGTCTAGGTCCCGCAAAAACAAATGCCGAAATGACCGCTAAGGAAACCAAAGAACACGGTGAGCTAACTCCAAGCGGAGAGTCACTTTTACAGCGGATCTTTGACAGCCAAAACCTCAGTGCTCGGGCGCATGATCGAATTTTAAGGGTCGCACGTACGATTGCGGATCTAGAAGAATCTTCAGATATCTTCCCGAAGCATTTGGCGGAGGCGTTACAGTTCCGAACTTTGGATAAAGGTTTACAGATATAAAGTGTAAAGTAAATTGGAAATAGGAAGCCCGAGGTTCAATTTCCTGGGCGCAGATTCCGGACTTAAACCTCTTTATTCAACATAAAAACGCCTAGACACTGAACGTCTTACCACGAATATGTTTTATTCTTCTATACGTTTTTGCGTCAAGATATATACTTTATCATCAGCTCTTGCGGAAACCACAATAATCTTCATGATACCTTTTCCTTGTACGACCTTGTACACCACCCGTAAGCCTAACTTTATCGACATGATACTCTGAACTCTTTAAATTTATCCTGAACATTTAGCCGAGGCTATGCAATATTGGGTTTTGGATACAAAAGTTACGCCCATAGTTTATTTGTCTTTTGGTTACTACTCAGGCATCGACATTTAAAAAAATAGCTGGTCAACCGCACCACCACTTGCTATAATAAAGTAAAAACTTTGTAGGTGGTGATCGAATGACTGAGGAAAGCATAATCAAATCTTACAATGAAGGTATAAATTCAGTTATTTCACTAGTGA
>JBAQMG010000087.1:0-3664 GCA_049302575.1 Desulfitobacteriaceae bacterium
TGCGCCTTTTTAACGTTCTTTTCAGTAAAAAAAGCGCTATCGGCTACGTAAACCAGTTGACGGATCTGCTCCGGATTCAAGGCTTTCGCCATGGTGTCTGGATTATCCATGAACTTAGGAGGAAAACGAAGAAAAATGTGGAAATATTAGTTAGAGTATTCAAAGAAGCATCAGGTAATTAGATTGATCTAAAAGCGATATAAGGGGCCAAGACATGAACTCATTTAATCCGTATTCTTCACGTTATTTTGCGGAACATCTCACTCTGAAAAGACCGAGCAATAGTATTATTAATCTTGCTCCAGCTTTAGCAGGGGCAAAAGTAGATTTAAATCCCCATCAAGTGGGTGCAGCATTGTTTGCTTTTAATTCGCCTTTATCCAATGGTGTCTTGCTAGCTGATGAGGTAGGACTGGGCAAAACGATTGAGGCAGGAATAGTTCTTGCCCAATATTGGGCCGAACGAAAAAGAAAGATATTGCTGATCGTTCCTGCATCTTTGCGAAATCAGTGGCTGTCCGAGTTAGATGAAAAATTTTACATTAAGGCAATGATTCTAGAAAGTAAAAACTTTAATCAATTGAAAAAACAAGGCGTTCGCAATCCTTTTGAACAAAAGGATCTTGTCGTGACCTGTTCATATAATTTTGCGGCGCAAAAGCAATCAGAGGTCTCACGTGTTAAGTGGGATTTAGTCGTGATGGATGAAGCTCATAGATTGAGGAATGTCTATAAACCGAGTAATGTCATGGGAAATAAACTTAAAGTGGCTCTTGAAGGTAAGCGTAAATTGCTCTTAACTGCAACTCCGCTTCAAAATAATTTGATGGAGCTATACGGCTTGGTTAGTATTATTGATGATCGAGTTTTTAGTGATGTAAAAACCTTTCGAGAAAAATATGTCAATGTGGATAACGAAGAGGCACGCAATGTATTTTTAAAAGCACGACTTCAGCAATTTTGTAAACGAACCTTAAGAAAACAGGTCACGGAATATGTACCCTTTACTAAAAGGATCGCAATGTTAGAGAAATATACCCCATCAGAAGCAGAAGAAAAGCTTTATAATGAGGTCTCAGAATATCTCCAATCGGATATACTTTATGCTTTACCGAGCGGTCAGCGAAAACTAATGACAATGATTTTGAGAAAGTTGTTAGCATCGTCATCCTTTGCAATTTCAGGTACTTTGGATTCATTAATTAATCGGTTAGAAAACTTACTAAATAACAACGACAGTAAATTGAATCTTGATGATTATGACTCCTTGGACGAACTGCTAGAAGAATATGAAATTTCATCAGATGAAATCAAAACAGATATAGTGAAGGAACGCCAAGGGATTCTTAGCGAGTTGGAGAAATTAAGAAAGTATGCCGCACTTGCGAAAAGTATCAAAATAAATTCTAAAGGAGAAAACTTACTTACAGCTTTAAAAAAGGGCTTTGAAGAAACAGAAAAACGAGGAGGAAAACGCAAGGCCGTTATTTTTACTGAATCGAGGCGTACACAGGAATATTTGTTTAATTTACTTTCAAATAATGGATACAAAAGAAGTATTGTATTTCTCAATGGGTCCAATACCGATGATGAATCAAAGCGGGTATATATTGAGTGGTTAGAACGTCATAAGGGAGAAGATAAGATCTCCGGATCTAGACAAGCCGATATCAAGGCCGCTGTGGTGGAGGAGTTTAAGGACAGGGCTAGTATCTTGATTGGTACAGAAGCTGCGGCAGAAGGAATAAACCTGCAGTTTTGCTCTCTTCTGATGAATTATGATTTACCTTGGAACCCACAAAGAATCGAACAACGCATAGGGCGTTGTCACCGTTATGGGCAGAAGAATGATGTCGTTGTGGTAAACTTTCTGAATGACAAAAATGAAGCCGATAAACGTGTCTACGAGCTATTAGATCAGAAGTTCCAACTTTTCGATGGCCTTTTCGGCTCTTCTGATGAGGTGCTGGGCAGTATTGAATCTGGCGTAGATTTTGAGAAACGCATAGCGGATATTTATCAAAACAGTAAAACAGCAGCGCAAATTAAGGAGGCGTTTGATAGAATTCAAGGAGAGTTTAAAGAACGAATTGATGCTACGTTAGCTCATGCAAGATTAACCTTGTTTGAGAATTTCGATGAAGATGTTAGCATGCTTTTGAAAACGTGTAATGAAAATACTTTGAAGAGCGTAGGTCAGCACGAGAAATGGTTATATAATTTTGTGCTCTGTGAATGTGGCGATGCAGTTAAAGTACTTGACGATAGAAGATTATCATATATTGGAGACGAAAAATATAAAGGGAATTACAGTTTAAGTTGGAAAGACAGCGAGGAACGACATGAGAATTTTTTAAGACGTGAACATCCGTTGTGTCAAGGTTTGTTAACCCGTTGTTTTAGCAGAGACCTACCAATCGGTGAAGTAATTTTTGATTATACACACTCCGGCAGAAAGATAAGCTATCTTGATGTGATGGAGTGTAAAAGTGGATGGATTATTGTGGACAAGCTTATTAATGATAGCTTTGAAGAACAGCAACATCTCTTAATTACTGCATTGGGTGATGATGGAACAACTTTAGAAGCAGATATCGTTGATAAAATCATGGAACTTCCAATAATTTCAGAGGTTTCCGTTCAAGCTACTCTGTCCTCCGAGATATCCACGCTGCGCAAGCAGATCGAAGGGCAGACGCTCCAGGAAATACAACGTCAAAATAAGGAATTCTTCCTTAAAGAATGTGAAAAATTAGATGAGTGGAGCGAAGATCGAAAGAACTCACTCCAGCAAGACATCAAAGAAAATGAGAAATTGATTAAAGAAAAAAATAAAGAATTCTCACTTAGCGCTGATGAGCTTACCTTAGAGGAAATGGTCAATAAGAAAAGCGAGATTACTCGACTGAAAAAAGAACGGGATAAAAAGCGGCGTGAATTATATGCCGAGGAAGATAAAATCGAACAGGAAAACGAAAAATTACAAGATGAAATGCGTATCCGTCTTAAAGGAATAGCAACCTCTGAAAATGTATGGATGTTGAGATATACAATAGCATAGGAGCAGAAGCAGATGAATAATAAACAAAAGTTGGAACTGACGTGGATTGGTAAAGGGGAAGAGCCAAAGCTTGAGCCTAGAATACTCCTCTATGATGAAGAGAAATCATATGGAGATCAAAAGACTGGAAATATGTTAATTCATGGGGATAATCTTTTGGCATTAAAAGCCTTGGAGCAGGATTATGCTGGAAAAGTAAAGTGCATCTATATCGATCCACCGTATAATACGGGCAGTGCTTTTGCGCATTATGATGATAATTTGGAACATTCAACTTGGTTGAATTTGATGAAGCCAAGACTAGACTTGCTTCGAAATTTGCTAAATAATGAGGGAAGCATATGGATTTCAATTGATGACGAGGAATGCCATTATTTGAAAATATTAAGTGACGAGGTTTTTGGAAGAAGTAATTTTATAACGGATGCAATATGGGAAAAAAAATATACCGTAGCTAATGATGCTAAGTACTTCTCGAATAATCATGACCACATTCTTGTTTATGCAAAAAACAAAGACACATGGAAGATTAATAGATTGAAGAGAACGAATGATATGGATAAGGCTTACAAAAATCCAGATAACCATCATAAGGGTTTATGG
>JBAQMG010000088.1:0-6500 GCA_049302575.1 Desulfitobacteriaceae bacterium
AGGCAGAAAATATCCTATGAGCCATTCAAGATATTGTTCGACACCACCACACAATTGGCACGTTCTGAAGTCGGTATGGATACTTTCAAGGGTTTGCACGTTAGTGCAATAGACGGAACAACCCTAGTACTAGAAAATATGCCTGAATTAGTAGACCAATGTCGTCAATTTAAGTTTCAAATAATTTACAATACAGATTTCTTATTCATAAAAAACCGTTTCTTCCTGGGTATTTTGCGTTCAAACTGCCTGTGTTTTTTGCAAGAACTTTTTCCTGAAAGTTGCAAGTTGTATTTTCCTGTTATTAACAGGAAAATACAAGAATTGCAGACATTTGTTAACTGAATTAATTAAAGGGCAGTATATCCAAAATAGCAGAGATGGTTTTTATTCTATTGTAGGCACTACATATTAATCGCGCTATTTTAACAAAGCTTCTTGACATCTACCTATTAGGCTTTCAAGCAGGATATCTTCCAAATCCGTGGGGTCATTTTTAATAATATAGCTAATGTCGGCGATCTCCTTTGCAGTAATTTGACCAAAATGCAGCATAGCTTCGAGCTTAGAAGATGGCTGTTTTCCAAGATAGACAACCAATTTTGTTGATACTTTTCCTTTATTCCTAACCCGTTTTTCCAGATAGGCATAATCGTACCAACCTTTCATTTTCCATCTTATGAACAAGTTTATGCCTCCTTTTTCTAATTGATTGGTAGGCACTACATTAGCGGTGTGGAGTTGTCAATCTTCCGTTGTTGATATTCAGACAGACTATCGTTTTCTTGTCTGTGCCAATTATCTTATATTTTACAGGTGCGAAGATGAAATTGTTTTCGTATCGCCAGATCGTTCAGGATTGGATGGTCTGGCTTTTTTGTTTTTTGGATTATTACCACGAACTTAGGAGGAAAACGAAGAAAGATGTGGAAATATTAGTTAGAGTATTCTAGGAAGGAGATACATTATGCATATTCAGCATCTGACCTTAATGATCAACAATTTGGAAGAATCTATTGAATTTTATGAGACGATTACAGAACTAACTATTTCGCGCCGCTTCAAAGCAGGACCGGGAGAAATTGCATTTATGACAAACGGCAGCGGAGAAACTGAGATTGAACTGGTTTGTCTGCCGCAAGGCCAAAAGTTTGAAGGCAAAGGTATGTTTATTTGCTTTATGACGGACAAACTTGATGCAATGCAAAAGCTTGCGCTGGACAGGGGGCTTAACCCCTCCGATATTAAGAACCCAGATCCTCAAAATCGATATTTCTATGTCTATGACCCAAATGGGGTATCTGTACAGCTTAAGCAAAAGATTTGATTAAGTTAAATATATGAATCAATTAATATTTTTAAAAAAGACTTCTTCGGAGGTCTTTTTTTATTTGCTCCAATACATAATAGAGCAACATACGTCTGGCAGGTAGAGCATTTATAATATTTGCTTGGAATATCATGGCGAACCAAACAAATATTTCTGCTATAATAAAAGAGAATACGAAAATAGAAAATAAGGAGTGGATATCGTGAAAGTTATTGGCATTAATGGTAGTGCTAGAAAAGATGGAAATACTGCTATTGCGATTCAAAAAGTATTTAGTGTATTAGAAGAAGCTGGTATTGAAACTGAGTTGATACAGCTTGCGGGCAAATCAATAACTGGATGCAATGCCTGTTATTCCTGTTTCAAAAACAAAGATAAGAAATGTGTTAATACTAATGACAATATCAACGAGTGTATTGAAAAAATGAGTTTAGCTGATGGGATCATTTTGGGATCACCAGTTTATTATGCAGATGTAACGGCAGGAATGAAAGCTTTGATAGAACGTGCTGGATTTGTATCCACTGCAAATGGCTATCTTTTCAAGCATAAAGTTGGCGCAACTGTAACAGCAGTAAGACGTGGTGGCGCAACTCATGCCTTTGACACAATAAATCATTTTTTACACTATAATCAGATGTTTCTAGTTGGATCAACTTACTGGAATATGGTTTATGGGAGAGAAATCGGTGAAGTTGAAAACGATACTGAGGGAATTAATAATATGATAAACCTTGGAGAAAATATGGTAGTTCTATTAAAGAAATTACATAGTTGATTTTTGTGGGATGTCTCTGTAGCAGGATCATGTAAACGGAGATATCCCTTTCTTTTCTTTTCCTTTAACTGAAGTTTCGCACCCCGTAAAATGGCCAAAATTTAAGCCTAAAAACGGTTAAAAATATAGCTGAAATCCGCATGGACACTCACTTTCTGGTATAATTAAATATCAAGCCAAATCAACCAAAAAAGAGGTGTTATCCTGCGGAAACCTGTCAAAGAAATTGAAAACGTACTCCAAAATCATGGTCGCAAGTATCTCTACAAAGGGGATTCCTTCAACGCTAAGGAATTGCAAAGCGTTTTAAAAAACGAGGGTCAAGAAAAACGTTGTCGGAAGCGAAATACCCGTTATTTCGAAGCCGTTGTTGATTATGAAAGAATAGGGCAGATTAAATTATATTTTTGCCGTTTTCCCTATCATAAAAAATGGAGGTTGTTTCTCTCGACCGACACATCCCACAGTTTATTGAGTATGTTGGAGGTTTACAGCGTCCGTTGGAGCATTGAAGTCTTTTTCAAGGAAACTAAGCAACACCTGAAATTGGGGATCTGCCAATCGAGGGATTTTGATGCTCAAATCGCTCATATTACAACTTGTTATGTTCTCTATACTCTTCTGGCCTACTTTCGCCGAGTGAACGCCTATGAATCCTTGGGGAGGTTGTTTGCTGAGATTAAATGGGAGGATTGTTGATCCTTTGGGGTTTAGTCAAAGCTTCCTTCCGGAGATTTATGTCTATGGGAAAAAGTAGACCATGGTTCTTAAAGGCTCGTCAGGGTGTCTTTTCCCTATCCCTGATTGGGTTGATCTCATTTCTGGTGGTTGAGGGAGCAATCATTATGAATTTTAATCCGGTCAGCGCGCCGCTGGACGTAATGAATAGATCACTCGCAATAATCGAGTTCATCACGGCCATGGCCTCAGCCTGCTGCAGGTCTTCCCTCGGATTGGGGACCGTAATCGCATACGTTTTGCCGCCGGCGGTTGTGAATGTTAACCTTAACACTCTGTTTGTTGTGACGGCCATGCTTTCACCCCCTTTGCATCGGATTTTCCGGTCGGCTATTGGTCGATCAGCTCAAAGTTTTTCCTATAGAGTACATCAATCACCGGATACTGCGCCAGACCGAATAAGCCATGTGCCGCATCATAGGGTCTAATACCGTTTTGGGCTAAAGACCCCTCAATCGGCAATAAAATGATTAACGCCAGAGCAGAAACTGTTGACGAAAAGCCAAGCCTTAAAGCCTGCCTCCAACGTAAGCGTTGTCTTATAGTCGCAGATGGGTTTTATGAATGGAAAAGAGAGGGTACGGTTAAAAGACCATACCGCATAACTCTAAAGAATATCGAGTTATTTGGATTTGCAGGACTTTGGGATACTTGGACATCACCCTACCGTATCCCTCGGCACTTATGCAAGCTTATGAGGTTTCAACGTTAGTGAATTTTGAACAAATGCAGACAACTACCGGGAATGAGAAAAGACCCCATGTGAAAGAGGTCTTAAGGTTTAAAACTATTTTGAAATTTTTCTAAATTACTAAAAATATTTTTATAATCAAGTAAATGTAATTCACCTTTTTTATTATCAATTTGACTTTCATTTAATACTATTAATTTTGATATTCTATCAGTCGAAAGCTGTTTTAATCCAGCATCAGAATAGTAAACTATTGGGGTATCATAATCATCCTTTTTTCTAGGGGTATGTTTAGTGATTTTAACAACCAATAAATCAGGTAAAAAATCAGGTAAAAATATATCCACAATAATAACTGGTCTAGTTATAAATTTTGATGGATCTTTTTCAAGAGGATAATTTTTATCACCTCTAGTTAGATTATTCAATACTTATTCCTAGTATTGCCAACTTAGAAGGGGATAATGTTCCCGATATATGTATTTAAAGCCACGGCCATTTTTGCAAGACACCAAAAATGATTTACATATTCATGTATGAATTTCGTTCAACGTTCAGAGTGAAGAAAATGGCTAGGTATTAAAGGTGTCACGAAGCGGTTACTACGAATGGGTAAAAACATGAAAAACCAAGCGGGAAATTGATGATGAAAAATTCCTTTTGCAGATCAAGGAAATCCTCGAAAAAACACGCAAAACCTATGGTTCTCGCAGGATAACCAAGGGACTAAACAATGAGGGTATAAAGATAGGCAGAAAGCGTGTTGAGCGTATCATGAAGGAAAATAACATCGTGCCAATTACTGTGAAGAAATTCAAAGCAACCACAAACTCAAATCATGATTATCCTAGATCGCCAAATCTAGTAAATCGTCAATTCAAAGTTGACGCGCCTTTTAAAGCATGGGTTATTGAAACATATTACAATAGAATTAGATTGCATTCTAAACTTGATTACCAATCCCCAGAAAACTATGAGAAAGAGAGAATTTCAGCTTAACTGCGTGTCCGCATGAGGGTAGGAAGGTCAATTTTTAATGGTATAAATAAGAGCACGTAATGATCTATCTAACACCAATATAGATGGCTGACTACCAAACTAGGATCTTCCGACCATAATCAAGCAGATTACAATCTATATTAATGAGTCGTTCGACCTTACAAGATATATAGTCAGCTATAGACAACCAATCTCTCGGCTGAATATAACCAACGATCTTACACATTCATATTTCTTACGAAATATGGTTGTGTAAGAAAACTTAACACCCAGTAAAATCTTAGCTCGACCTTTTAGGATAAGTTGGAACCTTAAAACAATCGAATAGACTGCAGTAAAGCCTTTCTCCATCACAAAAGATCTTCCCTCTGACTATATACAAGCAGCGTCTTACCACCTGTAAATAATCTTTGGCCGACCCATACACACCCAGTTATGAGCATATATAAATCTTGGCTCAACCATTACGTACCCTTATAATCATAGTATTGACCATTTGCATCATATAATATGTTGGTAATTTCAGGGATGAATTTTGCGAGGAGAAAATATCGGTTCAATCAGAACGTGGGGAACGGATATTTGATCTTGAATTATTGATGAGATGGTTGTTGTTATATCTTTGGTAGTGGAACCAGTGAACGCGGGTATAAATTTTTAGCGTTCATACAATAATAACTTAAATTAGTATGAGGAGGTTTTTCGAAGATGTTCAAACATGTCAAAGATATGGAATATACCCTACATGTCGATCAACCAGATCCCCGATTTGCCGTTTTATTACTGGAACAATTTGGGGGGTGTGACGGTGAACTTACAGCAGCTATGCAGTATTTCTCGCAGAGTGTAGGGTGTAATGATCCAAAAATACGGGACATGCTGCAAGATATCGCCGCCGAAGAGATGAGTCATTTGGAAATGGTCGGCGAGACTCTAGGTATGTTGATTGGTCCTGTTGATAACATTCCCAAAGATTTTCCGGCGAATCATATGGCGTTACTTGGGGGCGGCCCACTTCTTGTCAATTCAGCAGGAGTACCCTGGACTACAGGCTACGTCGACTCGACTGGAGATCTATTTACGGATCTATCCACAAATGCAGGGGGAGAACTTCGTGCGAAACTGATGTATGAGCGACTCCTCCAACAAACGGATGACGCCGGAGTCAAAGACTTGGTTCGTTTTCTCTTAAGTCGTGAAGAATCTCATAATTTTTCTTTCATGCAAGCTATAGAGACATTAAAGGGAAGCGGAGTCAACAAAGACTTTCGGGACTCCGCTTTTTCTAAAAAATACATGAACTTGTCGACGGGCCCAGGAGATAGTCGTGGCCCATGGAACGAGGGTAACGGGATCTCTTATGAGGATAACCCAAACGAGAGGTATGGTGGGCCAGCACAGTACGGAAAAGATCCGCACTCGACCGGAACGAAGGAAGTTGGGCCGGGATATAATGACCACACTCGAAACAATCCTCAATATTCACAACCTCAGCCACCTAAACAACATTAATACAGACTCCTAGCAATAGGAAATTAATAGATCAGGGCACGAGTTTAAATTCGTGCCTTCTTTTGACCCTTCTGAGTTTGAAATTAACCTTCTTAAAAAAGCTGACTGAATCAGTGTTTGGTGAGTAGTGGTTCTCAGGTGAAGATTAAAGTAAATACTCGCAAAATAGTTTTGTAGCTCATATTCCAGAAAACTCCGAAGTCAATTTGGCCTGTTTAAATTTAGAATTTTAAACATCCTTGGTTAGGTACCATTCCAGACAAACACTGATTCCGGTAACTCTAAATAGCGAATGATCTTCGCCTGGCTGTCGTTAAACGGTCTTAGCAATCTCCTTACCGTTTTACCATTATCGGTATAATATTGGTATAAAATACTGTAGAATATCCGCAGTATCATCAATTGTGTCGGCTGTTTTTTGAGCATCTTTCCAGTTCCAACGACCGTATCAT
>JBAQMG010000089.1:0-3757 GCA_049302575.1 Desulfitobacteriaceae bacterium
TTAAAAGGTATTCAATTTGATTTTTGGATGAATTTTGAAATGTCAAGGGATTTTGAGTACTTAATAAAAATTATTTTCTATTCGATACAGGGTGGTATTTTATGGTTACTTAGATTGACGACATTGAATAGTAAATAACAATAAAATATCAAAGATAAAACTAGTTCAATTTACGGGGCACGTGGAGACGTTAATAAAGCTATATCGTAGTTGATGGGAAGCCTTGGTATCAGCGGGTTTGAGAAGTGTATGTTCTTTTTAGGGTGACTTAGTGTTTGTGGGAATATACTCGAATTTATTTGCTAGATCGTTTTTTTGATATGATCTGGCTTTTTTTGTTTTTTATTGGATTATTTCCGCGATCTTAGGAGGAATTAAAGGAAAGATGTGGAATGTTTTTAGGTGTGAGATACAAAACTCACTCATTTTAGAGCGATGTGAGGCTGCTGTACAGTAAAAGAAGCTGATTGCCCTTTGACTTTCGCTAAGGTTTTAAGATTAGACTTAATACTCAGAAAACAAAAAAGCTTGCCGAGACAAGCTTTTGCTCCACACAGTGGAAACCCCAAAAGGGTGATTTGGATAAATCTTTGTTTGAACTTATGGTGTAGTCTTATATGGTAGTCATAAGACGCTATCAAAATAACATATTTAGAAAGGACTGTCAACCATGAAAAAAGTTTTTGGTGAGTATTATCTTGGACTGGATATTGGAACAGATTCTGTTGGCTGGGCAGTAACTAACCAAGCGTATCACTTGCAGCGTCTAAATAGAAAGGATATGTGGGGGGTACGGCTATTTGAAAGCGGTAAGACTGCAGCTGAGCGCAGAGGATATCGTACGTCAAGAAGAAGAAACGATAGGCAAAATCAAAGGATTGGTTTGCTTCAAGAATTGTTTGCGGATGAAATATGTAAAGTAGATCCTGGGTTTTATCAGCGTTTGGCTGACAGCAGATTTTATGTAGACGACAAGCGAATCAATCAGCCAAATACCTTGTTCAATGATGCCGACTTCAACGATAAGGATTTTCATAAAAAATACCCGACTATTTACCATTTGCGAAAAGCACTAATTGAGGGGTGCGATCAAATATATGATGTTCGCTTAGTATATTTAGCTGTGGCTCATATTATTAAGCATCGAGGACATTTTCTGCTTGAAGTAGAAAATATTACAGACAATTCTTCCTTCAATAGCTTATTCATAGAATTGGAAAGATGCTTGTATGACGAATTGGACATAACCTTTTCTAGTGATGCAGCATCAAAAGTTGCTGATATCCTGCGAAAGGGCGGGGACATAAGTTCAAAGAAGCGAGCCCTTGAATCTGTTCTTGGAAGAGAGTGTAAAGAAAAAATAAGTTTCATCGCGCTTCTTTCTGGAGCAACGGTGAAGCTTGCTGATTTATTTGCGGATGAATCATACAACAGTCCTGAAGTTATCAAGGTATCATTTTCTGGAAATCAGTATGATGAAAGTACAGATATATACGCTGCTACCTTAAATGATCGGATGTGCTGTATCGAAGCCGCCAAGGCGGTATATGACTGGGCATTGTTATCCCACATTTTGCAGGATATGGATCCGAATTTATCATATTTATCGTCTGCTATGATCATGACTTATGACAAACACAGAAGTGATCTGAGGCTGCTGAAAACTATTTACAAAAGGCATTGTTCGAAGGCTGAGTTTAAGGAAATGTTTTCTGATAATGAACAAGCTGCGAACTATTATGCGTATATTGGAAAGTCGATTGCAAAAGAGAAGAATAGAAGTGGATGCTCCATTGAAGATTTCTATAAATACATAAAGAGTAAACTACAGAAATTCAAGGACAGCGATACGGATGTTCAGAAGATGTTGCAGGAGATAGGGAACGGAAAGTTTTTACCCAAGCAGAGATCTGGAAATAACAGTGTAATTCCATATCAATTGCATCTCAAGGAACTCAAGGTCATATTGGATAATTCTGCAAACTATTTGACGTTTATGTACAAGTGTGATTCGGAAGGGATTTCCACTCGCGAAAAAATTCAAATGCTTCTCACCTTTAGAATTCCCTACTATGTCGGACCGTTGAATGATGCGCATAAAACAAACGATAGTAGATCTAAGTGCTGGATAGTAAAGAAATCAACTGAGCAGATATATCCGTGGAATTTTGACCGTGTTGTTGATTTAGACGCTTGTCAGGAAGCGTTTATTTCAAAAATGACAAACAAGTGCACCTATCTCGTGGGAAAAGATATTTTGCCTAAAAACTCACTTTTGTACAGTAAATTTATGGTGCTTAATGAGCTGAACAATCTCCGCATCAGCGGTGAAAAGGCCACTGTTGAAATCAAGCAAAGAATCTATACTGATCTCTTTTTGCGCTTACGCAAGGTGACGCAAAAGAGACTGAAAGATTATTTACTAGCCGAAGGATATCTGGAAAAAACAGACGAAATTAGCGGAATAGACGGCGATTTTAAGGCGTCACTCACCTCGTATATTGACCTAGCGAAAAAACTAGGCGAAAAAGTCAAGGACAGTGACTTGGCTGAAGAAATTATCCGCACGCTAGTTTTATTTGGCAAAGATAAGAATGCTGTAGAAAAGCGACTTCGTAATCGTTTCTCCAGCAAACTGTCGGACGAAGAAATCAGAAAAGTGGCGACATTAAAATATTCAGGCTGGGGCAGGTTTTCCAAAGAACTGCTGACCGAGGTTTATAATATCGAGCAGTCCACGGGCGAAAGCATGAGCATCATCGAGAAGATGTACAGCACCAACGAAAACCTTATGCAGCTTTTGAGCGGAAACTACGGCTACAAAAATGAAATCGACAGAAGAAATGCCGAAGTAAATGGACAGAACGTTACCATGAACTATGATGATTTGGTTGAGTCGTTATACTGTTCTCCTGCAGTTAAACGCGGAATCTTGCAGACGCTTACAATAGTTGAAGAGATTAGGAAAATCATGGATCACCCACCGAAGAAGGTGTTCGTTGAAGTAGCCAGAGAGGACGGAGAAAAAAGGAGAACAATATCGCGCAAAAATAAGCTAATAGAACTATATGAAAAATGCAAGAACGAGGAACACGACTGGATTACAGAGCTAGAGGCAAAAACTGATGGTGAGTTGAGAAAGGATAAGCTTTATTTGTATTACACGCAGATGGGACGCTGCATGTACAGCGATGAAAAAATAGAACTTTCACAGTTATATGACAATTCCATATATGATATTGATCATATATTTCCGCAGTCTAAAACAAAAGATGACAGCATTGATAATAGGGTTTTGGTCAAAAAAGGATTGAATAAGATAAAAGACAATCGTTATCCTCTTCCGGCAAGCTTCAAAACAAGTATAACGCGCACTCTGTGGAAACGTCTTTTTGAGATGGAATTGATGAGCAAAACCAAATATGATCGTTTGATTCGTGAGGAGGAATTCAGTGATGACGAATTGGCAGGCTTTATCAACAGGCAGTTAGTTGAGACCAGACAGTCTACCAAAGCTGTGGTCGAGGTATTAAACCGTATTTATTCCTCGAATGAAACGGAGATTGTGTATGTTAAAGCGGGAAATGTATCGGATTTCCGGCGGAACAACGGTTTTGTTAAGGTACGTGAACTGAATGATTATCATCATGCCAAGGACGCTTTTATTAACATTGTGGTAGGAAATGTTTACAACACGAAATTCACTAATAACCCGCTGAACTTTATCAAAGATGCAAAACACCCGCAGTACAGCTTG
>JBAQMG010000090.1:0-42822 GCA_049302575.1 Desulfitobacteriaceae bacterium
GGGTAGGTGGCCGAGCGGTTAAAGGCGACAGACTGTAAATCTGTTCCGAGAGGTACGATGGTTCGAATCCATCCCTGCCCACCATACTCGAGGTTCGAAGAACGAAGGTAAAAAATTCGTGATAGAACCACAAATCCTAGAAATAATAAGGTACAATAGCTCATGAGGAATACGAAGGTTCGAACATCGAACATCAATAATCGTCGCGGGGTGGAGCAGTGGTAGCTCGTCGGGCTCATAACCCGAAGGTCGTTGGTTCGAATCCAGCCCCCGCAACCAAAGGAATGCGAGGCAGCTTGTCTGCCTTTTTTAATTTCAGTATTTCTTGACATGAAATACATCTTGTGATAAATTATTATGAGCACTGGATTGATTCCAGCGACATGCTAAAGGTCAGGGAGGTGTTCGTTAATGCGCGTTGGCATCATCTTAGCGTGTACGGAGTGTAAACACCGTAATTATGCTTCGATAAAAAATAAAAAAAATAATCCCGATCGCTTAGAAATCAAAAAGTACTGTAAATTCTGTAAGTCCAATACTCCCCACAAAGAAACGAAATAGATCTTATTTTATTTTAGTATACACCAGGAAGCGTTGTCAGATTGTCGGAGCTACTGATGTCGTGTGAGGATGTGATATGATGGGCGCAGTTAAAAATCCAGCGAATGCCAAGAAGCAGGCAGATAAGACGGCGGAGTATTTCCGTGGAGTTTGGAGTGAACTTAAAAAGGTTCAATGGCCAAATCGTCAACAATTGATCACTTACACTGGAGTTGTGTTCGTAGCTGTAGCGATTGTTGCCTTCCTGCTCTGGATTGTCGATAGTGGGTTGAGTTGGGCTTTGCTTAAAGTCTTACCCTACTAAATATTCCGTGGGGAGGGTGGAACCCTGTTTAGGGGGGTTCTTGGTTTAAAATGGAGAAAAACTGGTATGTCATTCACACATATTCGGGTTATGAGAATAAAGTGAAGACGAATCTTGAAAAACGGGTTGAATCGATGAACATGGAGGATAAAATCTTTCGTGTTTTGGTTCCTATGGAGGACGAAATAGAATTTAAGAGCGGGAAGAAAAAGATCATTAAACGTAAAGTTTTTCCTGGCTACGTTCTTGTGGAAATGGATATGACTGATGATTCTTGGTATGTGGTACGTAATACCCCTGGTGTAACCGGTTTTGTGGGAACTGGCGCTAAACCAATTCCTTTGCTTGAGAGCGAAATCGCGGCTATTCTGCGGCAGATGGGTATGGAAGAACAACGTACCGTCATTGAGTTTACTATTAATCAAAGTGTCAGGGTTATCACAGGTCCGTTTAAAGATTTTATTGGAGTTGTCCGACAGATTATGGAAGACAAAGGTAAGTTGCGAGTTAACGTCTCAATGTTTGGTAGAGAAACACCAGTTGAATTGGAATTTGCACAAGTCGAAAAACTCGACTAGCAGAGAATAGAGATTATCCTGACAAGGAGGTGTAAAACAGTGGCAAAAAAAGTTGTTGGACTGGTCAAATTGGCGATTAATGCAGGTAAAGCAACACCGGCACCTCCGGTTGGTCCGGCCCTAGGACAGCACGGCGTCAATATTATGGCTTTCTGCAAAGAGTATAATGAGCGCACTAAGGATCAAGTAGGATTAATTATTCCAGTTGAAATTACTGTTTTTGAAGATCGCTCTTTTACTTTTATTACGAAGACTCCACCGGCTTCAATCTTACTTAAAAAAGCGGCTAATATTACTTCTGGATCTTCAGAACCCAACCGTAAAAAAGTTGGTAAAGTGGAGAAGGCTAAAGTACGAGAAATCGCTGAACTTAAAATGAAGGATTTGAATGCGGCCAGTGTAGAAGCGGCTATGCGTATGGTAGAAGGTACTGCTCGCAGTATGGGTATTGAAATTTCCGAGTAAAAAAATGTGGGAGGGCTTAGCCCGTGCAACCACAGGGAGGTTAAGAAATGGCCAAGGTAGGTAAGAATTATCAGGAGGCTGTCAAGGCCTATGATCGCAATGCCTTATACGAACCTGCTGAAGCGTTGGCAATTGTTAAGAATGTTGCCAAGGCCAAGTTTGATGAAACAGTTGAAGTAGCCTTTAAATTGGGGATTGATACTCGTCATGCAGATCAGCAAATTCGGGGTGCTGTAGTGCTTCCGAATGGGACTGGAAAAACCAGATCAGTTTTGGTTTTTGCTAAAGGGGAAAAGGCTAAAGAAGCCGAACAAGCAGGTGCCGATTTTGTTGGGGCGGAAGATATGATTGCTAAGATCGAACAAGGCTGGTTTGATTTTGATGTAGTCGTAGCTACCCCGGATATGATGGGGCTAGTTGGTAAATTGGGTCGTGTTTTAGGTCCTAAAGGACTTATGCCTAACCCTAAGACTGGAACAGTTACGTTTGAAGTGGCTAGGGCTATCAAAGAAATCAAAGCCGGTAAGATTGAGTATCGTGCGGATAAGGCTGGTATCATTCATGCACCGATTGGAAAGGTTTCTTTTGAAGAAACCCAATTGCTCGAAAACTATAAAACCTTAGCTGAAATTATCCTAAAGGCTAAGCCAGCTTCCGCGAAAGGTCAGTTCATTCGCAGTGTCACAGTTTCATCGACGATGGGACCTGGCGTTCGGATTAACCCCTTAAAAGCCAATTAGGAAAAGTAACTTTGATAGGATTCTTAAAGTAAATTTACTCCATTAAAATTGAATTATTCCGCTGTAGACAGCAGGAGCTGAGAAGCTTAATAGCCTGCCGAGGTCGGAGAGATACTCCAGATTAATTTATAATTTGGCCTTCTTGACCTCTGCAATAGCGGGGGTTTTAACTTTGTTTTTTACTGAAAGGAGGTGGACAATAAATGCCCAATATCGAACAAAAAAGCCAGGTTGTTGCCGAGATTAAGGAAAAGTTTCAAAGGTCTACAGGGGTTGTTATCGCCGATTACCGTGGTTTAACTGTCTCTCAAGTAACTAAATTACGAGTAGAATTACGGCAAGCTGGAGTAGAATATCATGTTTTGAAAAATACAATGGTAAAACGGGCAGCTGATGAGGTTGGTATACAAGGGCTGGAGGTTTATTTAGAAGGACCCACTGCAGTGGCCTTCTGTACAGATCCTGTAGCTCCGGCTAAGATCCTCAGCGATTTCGCCAAGACCAATAAGTTTTTCAAAGTAAAAGCTGGAGTTCTAGAAGGTAGAGTTATCAGTTCGGAAGAAGTTAAGGCTTTAGCCGAACTGCCCGCGCGTCCGATACTTTTGGCCATGGTTCTGCGCGGAATGCAGGCCCCTCTTACAGGAATGGCCAATGTACTTCAAGGACCTATCCGCAAATTTGGGTATGCTTTGGAAGAAGTGCGTAAGCTTAAAGCTGCACAATAATTTGAGGGTAACAAGTCGACTTGATTTTGAATTCATTTTGTTTTATTTATTAAATAATATATTTTAAGGGGGAAACATATAATGTCCAAGATTAATGAAATTTTAGAAGCCGTAAAGACCTTAACCGTCCTAGAACTGTCTGAACTAGTTAAAGCTTTTGAAGAAGAATTCGGTGTTAGTGCTGCTGCACCGACAGCGGCGGCTGCTGCTCCAGCAGCGGCGGCTGCTGCTGTTGAAGAAGAGCAAAGCGAATTTGATGTTATCCTGACTGCTGCTGGGGCTGCTAAAATCAGCGTCATCAAAGTTGTTCGTGAAGTTACTGGCTTAGGTCTTAAAGAAGCTAAAGATCTCGTCGATGCGGCACCGAAAGCAGTTAAAGAAAAAATTACTAGAGATGAAGCTGAAGCCCTTAAAGCTAAATTGGTTGAAGCTGGCGCAACTGCAGAAGTGAAATAAGTTTAGGCTTTATTCACTACGGTTGTTCAATAGGTTGATAGACAAGGTACTTACGATGATCCATAGAGGATTGTAGGTAAGTACCTTGTCTTTTTGCTTGATCAGATTAGATAATAACCTGCGATGTGTTATGGTTTGTTTGCTCGGTTTCCATAGTGGGTGGGAATAATTTTCAAATTTTAATATTTAAATCAAATTTCTCCCTTGACTTCTAAACCTAACCTTGGTATACTCAATAATTGTTACTGTGCAATATTCTACTGATAATATCCAGTTTAATCCATCAATGGTATGTATTTTGTATAAGAGTTAGTACTGGAGAGATAATAATTTGAATGTGCGCATCTCTATGAGGGAGCTCCATAGATAGTTAAGCGAGGTTTTGCTAAAAGGCCTTGCTTTTAGCTGTTTGTGTTGGATATTTTTTACCTCGAGGAGAGGAAATCATACTTGAGGGGTGAAGCAATAAATGTTCTATCCTATTAAGGTTGGGACACAGGAACGCTGGACTTATTCCAGAATCCGGGAAGTTCTCAACATGCCAAATCTGATTGAAATTCAGCAGAACTCCTATCGGTGGTTTCTTGAAGAAGGATTACGCGAAATGTTTCGCGATATTTCACCGATTCAGGACTTCACAGGCAACCTTGTCTTGGAATTTATCGATTACAACCTCGGTGATCCAAAGTATGAAGTAGAGGAGTGCAAGGAACGAGATGTAACCTTTGCGGCACCTTTACGTGTCAAAGTTCGTCTCATTAACAAAGAGACAGGGGAGGTCAAAGAACAAGAAGTCTTTATGGGTGACTTTCCACGGATGACTGACAAAGGGACGTTTATTATTAACGGTGCTGAACGGGTTATTGTTAGCCAACTCGTCCGGTCCCCAGGAGTCTATTACAATGAAAGTATTGATCCTAGTGGCAAGAAACTTTTTGGGGCGACTATCATCCCTAACCGGGGCGCGTGGCTGGAATTTGAAAGTGATCTAAATGACAATTTATTTGTTCGAGTCGATAGAACTCGTAAATTACCTGCCACAGTTTTGATCAGAGCTTTAGGGTTCGCCACAAATGGTCAAATCATGGAATTATTCAATGATAATGAATATGTTAGAGTTACCTTGGAGCGAGACAATTCCGAATCTGTCGAAGAAGCTTTAGTTGAGATTTATAAACGTCTGCGACCAGGGGAACCGCCGACAGTAGATAGTGCGCGTTCTTTATTAGAGGCTTTGTTCTTTGACGCTAAACGTTATGATTTAGCTAAGGTAGGACGTTATAAATTAAATAAGAAACTTGATTTAGACATTTCTACGGATGTACGGCATCTTACCAAGGAAGACATAATAGCAAGTATTCGTCGAATGTTGCTTTTAATGAGTGGGGAAGGACGTAAAGATGACATTGACCATTTAGGAAATCGTCGCCTACGCTCTGTTGGGGAATTGCTCCAAAATCAATTTAGGATTGGCTTATCTAGGATGGAACGGGTTGTGCGGGAACGGATGACGATCCAGGATGTTGATGTTATTACACCGCAGGTTCTGATTAATATTCGTCCAGTAGTTGCAGCTATCAAAGAATTTTTTGGTAGCAGTCAGCTCTCACAGTTTATGGATCAAACAAACCCTCTAGCTGAACTGACTCATAAAAGACGCTTAAGTGCATTAGGTCCAGGGGGACTTAGTCGAGAACGGGCAGGGTTTGAGGTTCGTGACGTTCACTTTTCGCATTATGGACGGATGTGTCCAGTAGAGACTCCTGAAGGTCCGAATATTGGTTTGATTGGCTCATTGAGTACCTTTGGTAGAATTAACGAATATGGTTTTATTGAGGCTCCTTATCGAATTGTTGACAAGGAAGCTGGTAGGGTTACCGATGAAATATGTTATCTGACGGCTGACGAAGAAGAAAAACTTATAGTCGCCCAAGCAAATGCACCAATTGACAGTGCAGGGAAATTTTTGGGCGAAAAAATCGATGCTAGGCATGGACCGGATTTTGTGTTAGTTGACCCTAACCGCATTGATTGTATGGATGTTTCCCCGAAACAGATGGTGTCTATTGCTACAGCTTTAATTCCTTTTTTGGAGCATGATGATGCGAACCGAGCCTTGATGGGTTCTAATATGCAACGTCAGGCAGTGCCTTTGCTACGAACTGATTCGCCTTATGTAGGTACAGGGATGGAGTATAAAGCTGCCAAAGATTCTGGGGTCTGTGCGATAGCTAAAAAGGCCGGTGTTATAGAACGCTCGACAGCTGATCTGATTATTGTTCGCCATGATGACAGTACTTTGGGAAGGCACAAACTCTTAAAATACTCTCGTTCGAATCAAGGTACTTGTATCAATCAAAAGCCGATTGTAAAGAAGGGCGAACTGGTTGAAGCAGGACAAATTATTGCCGACGGTCCGTCAACAGATCATGGTGAATTGGCCTTAGGGCGTAATGTGCTGGTTGCTTTTATGACTTGGGAAGGCTACAACTACGAGGATGCTATCCTAATCAGTGAAAAACTGATTAGAGAAGACTATTATACTTCGATACATATCGAGGAATATGAATCTGATGCTCGGGATACCAAACTTGGTCCGGAGGAAATCACTCGGGATATTCCTAATGTAGGGGAAGATGTTCTTAAGGATCTGGATGAACGAGGGATTATCCGTACAGGTGCGGAGGTGCGTCCTGGGGATATTCTGGTGGGTAAAGTGACTCCTAAAGGAGAGACGGAATTAACCGCCGAAGAACGCTTGTTGAGGGCTATTTTTGGAGAAAAGGCCAGAGAAGTAAGGGATACCTCCTTGCGAGTGCCCCATGGTGAAGCAGGTAAAATAGTTGATGTTAAGGTATTTACCCGTGAGAACGGGGATGAATTAGCCCCAGGAGTCAATGAACTTGTTAGGGTATACATTGCTCAGAAACGCAAGATCTCTGTTGGGGATAAAATGGCTGGTCGGCATGGCAATAAAGGAGTTATTTCCCGAATTATGCGTCAGGAAGATATGCCCTTTATGCCTGATGGTACTCCGATTGAGATTGTTTTGAATCCCTTGGGCGTTCCTTCACGGATGAATATCGGTCAAGTGCTGGAAACTCATTTGGGTTGGGCCGCTAAAGCTTTGGGCATACGCATTGCCACACCTGTTTTTGATGGAGCTCGAGAAGATGATGTTTTTGAAACTCTGGAAAAAGCTGGATTGCCAGTGACAGGGAAATCGGTCCTTTTTGATGGGCGAACAGGAGATCCCTTTGACAGTGAAATCACGGTTGGATATATGTACGTCTTGAAATTACATCATCTGGTAGATGACAAAATTCACGCTCGCTCGACAGGTCCATATTCCTTGGTGACCCAGCAACCTTTGGGTGGTAAGGCTCAGTTTGGAGGACAACGTTTTGGGGAAATGGAGGTATGGGCCTTAGAGGCTTATGGTGCGGCCTATACTTTACAAGAAATTCTAACAGTTAAGTCTGATGATGTTGTTGGACGTGTAAAAACATATGAAGCCATCGTCAAAGGCGAAAATATTCCTGAACCGGGTGTACCAGAATCCTTCAAAGTCTTAATCAAGGAATTACAAAGTTTATGCTTGAATGTTCAGGTGCTTTCGGAAGATGACAAGGAAATCGAAATCAGAGAGCTTGACGAGGATATAACGGCGACTGCCAAGGAATTGGGGATTGATCTCCATGAAGAACTTATCCAGGAAGTAGTTAAGGAAGTCCTAATAGCTGAAGAAGATTTCCTAGATGATGAAGATACTCTGATTATCGAAGAGGAAGAAGAAGAAGAAGATGTGGTCCTTGATTAATCCCGTAGGCGAAAGGAGAGAAACTCTTGCTAGACGTCAACAACTTTGACCGCATGCGTATCGGTATTGCCTCTCCGGTAATGATTCGCGATTGGTCATTCGGAGAAGTTAAGAAACCTGAAACGATTAACTATCGAACCCTAAAGCCAGAACGGGAAGGATTGTTCTGTGAAAAGATTTTTGGTCCAACACGCGACTGGGAGTGCCATTGTGGTAAATATAAACGCGTTCGTTATAAAGGAATTATCTGTGACCGTTGCGGTGTTGAAGTAACGCGCTCTAAAGTTAGACGAGAACGGATGGGGCATATAGAACTTGCCGCCCCGGTTTCGCATATTTGGTATTTTAAAGGGATCCCAAGCCGGATGGGGCTTATTTTGGATATGTCACCGAGGTCATTAGAAAAGGTACTTTATTTTGTTTCTTATATCGTAACTGAACCTGGGGATACTTCGTTAATGAAGAAACAATTGCTTACCGAAACGGAATACCGCGAATACCGTGATAAATACGAAGGCCGTTTCCGCGCTGGTATGGGAGCGGAAGCAATTAAAGAGTTACTTGATGAGCTGGATCTAGATAAACTTAACGATGAACTGCGGATTGAACTGAAGGAAGTGTCTGGTCAACGAAGAATTCGGGCCATTCGTCGGTTAGAAGTGGTTGAAGCTTTCAAACAATCTGGCAACACTCCTAGCTGGATGATTCTTGATGTTGTGCCTGTTATTCCGCCGGAACTCCGACCGATGGTCCAATTAGACGGAGGCAGGTTTGCCACCTCTGATCTCAACGATCTTTATCGTCGAGTGATCAATCGTAATAATCGCTTAAAACGTTTGCTCGATCTTGGCGCGCCTGATATTATCGTACGTAACGAAAAACGTATGCTTCAGGAGGCAGTCGATGCCTTAATCGATAACGGGCGTCGGGGAAGACCAGTAACTGGACCAGGTAACAGACCATTAAAATCCTTGAGTGATATGCTTAAAGGAAAACAAGGACGTTTCCGCCAAAACTTATTAGGAAAACGTGTCGATTATTCCGGGCGTTCCGTTATTGTTGTTGGTCCGAATCTTAAAATTCACCAATGTGGCTTACCCAAAGAAATGGCTTTAGAATTATTTAAACCCTTCGTAATGAAGAAACTCGTAAATGAAGGGCATGCCCACAATATTAAGAGCGCTAAACGTATGGTAGAACGTGTTCGTCCCGAGGTATGGGACGTTTTAGAGGAAGTTATTACTGATCATCCAGTACTCCTGAATCGTGCTCCAACTCTACATCGTCTGGGTATTCAAGCGTTTGAGCCCATCCTTGTTGAAGGAAGAGCTTTACAAATTCATCCTTTGGTATGTACAGCTTACAATGCGGACTTTGATGGTGACCAAATGGCTGTCCACGTTCCACTTTCTGCGGAAGCTCAGTCCGAAGCACGCCTTTTAATGCTTTCAGCTCATAATATTTTGAATCCCAAGGACGGCCGTCCAGTGGCTTCACCCACTCAAGATATGGTTCTGGGGGCCTATTATTTAACAATGGAACGTCCAGGCGCCTTCGGTGAAGGTAAGATTTTTAAAGATATCGATGAGGCTACGTTAGCTTATGATACTAAGAATGTACATTTACAGGCGCAGATAAAGGTTCGTCATAATGGTGAACTTTTGGAGACTACTGTTGGAAGGCTGATCTTTAACACGGTTATTCCTTCTGTGGTAGGTTATTATAATAAGGTCGCTGGTAAAAAGGATCTCAACGATATTGTTGCAAAGACCTATCGTTTAGGCGGGTATGGTGAAACTGCCGCACTATTGGACGGGATCAAAACTCTGGGGTTTAAGTATTCCACCCGAGCAGGCATTACCGTTGGTCTGGCAGACATTCAAGTTCCCGAGGAAAAGACACTTATTCTTAAAGAAGCTGATGGTATGGTCGCTAAGACTGAACAACAATTTCGTCGAGGGTTAATCACGGATGAAGAGCGTTATAATTTGGTCATTGATACTTGGACAAAAGCCACTGATAAAGTGACTAAAGCCTTGATGGTTACTTTGGATAAATTTAATCCAGTATACATGATGGCTACTTCTGGGGCACGTGGCAATATTCAACAGTTGCGCCAATTAGCTGGGATGCGTGGCTTGATGGCAGATCCATCTGGTCGGACGATTGAGTTACCGATTAAAGCTAATTTCAGGGAGGGACTTACGGTACTAGAGTACTTCATTTCTTCCCATGGTGCACGAAAAGGTTTGGCTGATACGGCATTACGAACAGCTGACTCGGGTTATTTAACTCGACGTTTAGTAGACGTTTCCCAAGATGTTATTGTTCGGGATGAAGATTGTGAAACAAGGACAGGTATCTTGGTCGATGACGTGAAGGATGGTCCGGAGACGATTGAGAAGCTGGAAGAGCGTTTAGTAGGCCGTTACCTTATTGATGATTTAAGTCATCCTGAAACGGGAGAGATACTGGCTACTAAAGACCACGAAATAACGGAAGAACAGGCTGTCGCTATAGCCGCAGTCTACGATACGGCGATTATCCGTTCCGTGTTGACTTGTAAAACTCGTTTTGGGGTCTGTATTAAGTGTTATGGGCGTAATTTGGCGACAGGTCATCAGGTGGAATTGGGTGAAGCTGTAGGAATTATCGCTGCTCAATCCATCGGTGAACCCGGGACACAATTGACCATGCGGACGTTCCATACTGGTGGAGTCGCTGGAGACGATATCACCCAAGGTTTGCCTAGGGTTGAGGAACTCTTTGAGGCTCGTAAACCAAAGGGACAAGCGATTATCGCGGAAATTAACGGCACAGCTACTATACGTGAAGTTAAAGGACGCAGGGAAGTCGAACTGATCGGTGAAAATGAGGAACGAGCGACTTATCCAATTCCCTTTGGCTCACGCCTCAAGGTAAAAGAAGGCAAAAGCGTTGTAGCTGGAGATGAATTGACTGAAGGAAGCGTTAATCCGCATGATATGTTGAAAGTCAAGGGTATGCGCGGTGTTCAAGTCTATCTACTTGCGGAGGTACAGAAAGTCTATCGCCTCCAAGGAGTGGACATCAATGACAAGCATATAGAAGTCATGGTTCGTCAAATGCTTCGCAAGGTCAAAGTTGATGAAGCTGGCGATGTTGAAGGATTTCTGCCTGGCGGGCTAGTTGATGTTTTTGAATTTCAGGAAAAAAATGCCCTAACGATCGAACGTGGTGGTGAACCTGCAGTGGCCCACCCGGTACTAATGGGAATTACAAAAGCATCGTTGGCCACTGATTCGTTCTTATCAGCAGCTTCATTCCAAGAAACAACACGTGTTTTAACTGAAGCGGCTATTAAGGGTAAAGTAGATCCCTTGCTTGGACTTAAAGAGAACGTGATCATTGGTAAACTTATACCTGCTGGGACAGGAATGCCTCGTTATCGAAATATTAAGATCACAGAGGAATAACGCAATGCACAATGTATAATTCATAATGCATAATTGTGAATTACGATGCGGGTGTCTCAGGCTTCTGACCTCCGACATCCGACATCTGATCTTGACAGCTAAAAGTGTCAGTGATATTATGTTATAGTGTGAATTTTGGGTTGAAAGGGGGAAAGCGATCTGCTTGATGAAACCTTGAAACATGCTAAACAAAAGACCGTAGGAGTTAAGCAAACTTTACGGGCAATAGAGAAAGGGTCCGCACAATGTGTTTTTATAGCCGAAGATGCGGATGCCCATGTCACATGTCCAATCATTGAATTGTGTCAGAACCGACAGGTGGAAGTCGTTCGAGTTACAACTATGCTAGAACTAGGTAAGGCATGTAGTATTGAGGTAGGAGCGGCAGTAGCTGCTATATTAGCAGATGCCTGAGGCCAATTCAGAAATCCGAGGTCAGAAGCCAGAGGTCAGATCGAGGCTATAAGACCTAGTTCCAAGTGTCGCGCATCGATCAAAGTAAGAATTGGAATTGCTGGCCAAATGCTGTAGCGAGCAATTCCTTGTATTGAATAGTTTGAGGAAGGAGGTGTAGAGATGCCGACGATTAGTCAACTTATCCGAAAAGGCCGTGACTCAGTGGCTAAGAAATCAACAGCTCCGGCTTTGCAATGGGGCTATAATTCTCTTAAACGTCAGCAATTCCCCTCAGGAGGTTCACCACAAAAACGTGGTGTATGTACTAGGGTTTATACAACAACGCCGAAAAAACCAAATTCAGCGTTGCGTAAGGTTGCCCGTGTACGTTTAACTAACCAGATGGAAGTAACTTCATATATACCGGGAATCGGTCACAACTTGCAAGAGCACTCCGTGGTACTAGTTCGTGGAGGTCGTGTTAAGGATCTTCCAGGGGTACGTTACCACATAATACGTGGGGCCCTAGATACAACTGGGGTTCAAAATCGTAAGCAATCCCGTTCAAAATATGGCGCCAAACGCCCTAAGAAAAAATAATTTAAAAATGATAAGCAACTCGTAAAGGGGGGAAATAATTTGCCACGGAAAGGGTATATTGCTAAAAGAGATATATTGCCAGATCCTATCTACCGGAATAAAATAGTTACGAAATTTGTCAATCAACTTATGCTAGATGGTAAAAAAGGTGTTGCAGAATCGATCATTTACAGTGCTTTTACTATTATTCAAGAGAAAAGTGGGAAGGACCCAGTTGAGGTCTTTGAAACTGCACTTAAAAATGTGATGCCAGTCTTGGAAGTAAAGGCACGTAGGGTTGGTGGAGCTAACTATCAGGTGCCGATTGAGGTGCGCGTGGAACGTCGTCAGACTTTAGGTCTGCGCTGGTTAGTGAATTTTTCTCGTAAACGCAGCGAAAAAACAATGCAAGAAAAGGTTGCTGGAGAATTATTAGATGCGTCTAATAATACGGGTGGTTCTGTAAAGAAAAAAGAAGAAACACATAAAATGGCTGAAGCTAACAAAGCATTTGCGCATTATCGCTGGTAAGTTGACGGCGATAATGAGTTTGACAGAAAGGGGGATTATCAAATGGCAAGGCAAATATCGTTAGAAAGAACCAGGAATATTGGCATTATGGCTCATATTGATGCTGGAAAGACAACGACAACCGAACGAATTCTTTTCTATACGGGTCGGGTGCATAAAATCGGTGAAGTTCATGATGGTGCTGCGACAATGGATTGGATGGTTCAAGAACAGGAGCGCGGAATCACGATCACCTCTGCAGCGACGACCTGCCAATGGAGAGATCACCGGATAAATATTATCGACACACCAGGGCACGTTGACTTCACTGTTGAAGTTGAGCGTTCTCTGAGAGTGTTAGACGGTGCAGTGGCTGTCTTTTGTTCAGTCGGCGGTGTAGAGCCCCAATCTGAAACGGTATGGCGTCAAGCGGATAAATACGGAGTCCCGCGGATCGCTTATATCAATAAAATGGATAGGATGGGTGCCGATTTTTTCAGGGGAGTTTCGATGATTGCAGACCGGTTAGGTGCCAATCCTGTTCCGATCCAGTTACCTATTGGAGTTGAAGAAAACTTTCAAGGTATCGTAGATTTGGTAACAATGAAATCGACCATTTATACGGATGATTTGGGCACCGCCAGTGAACATGCCGATATCCCCGGGGACTTAGTCGAACTAGCCAAGGAATATCGTGAGAAGCTAGTAGAGGCTGTTGCTGAAACTAGTGAAGAACTCACGATGAAGTATCTCGAAGGTGAAGAACTCACAGAACAAGAAATTCGGGAAGGTATTCGTCGCGGAACCATAGCTAATAAGTTTATTCCCGTCCTGTGTGGCTCTGCGTTCAAGAACAAAGGAGTACAACCGCTTCTAGATGCGGTCGTAGACTATATGCCTTCTCCAGTTGATGTACCTTCTATCAAAGGGTTACATCCAGAGACTGGGGACGAAGACCATCGCTTAGCAGCTGATGATCAACCTTTCTCTGCCTTGGCCTTTAAGATCATGGCTGACCCTTATGTGGGTAAATTGGCGTTTTTCCGGGTATATTCGGGAGTACTGAGTTCGGGTTCCTATGTGTATAATTCGTCAAAAGGCAAACGCGAACGCATTGGGCGGATTTTGCAAATGCATGCTAATCACCGCGAAGATATTCAAGAGGTTCACACGGGTGATATCGCAGCGGCAGTTGGATTGAAACTTACAACCACGGGGGATACCCTATGTGACGAGAAGCTTCCAATCGTTTTAGAGTCGATGACCTTTCCAGAACCTGTAATTTCGGTAGCCATCGAACCTAAAACGAAAGCAGATCAGGAGAAGATGGGATCAGGCTTAGCGCGCTTGGCTGAAGAGGATCCGACCTTTAAAATGCATACGGATATCGAAACTGGGCAAACGATTATTGCGGGTATGGGTGAACTCCACTTAGAAATAATCGTTGATCGTTTACAGCGTGAATTTGGAGCAGATTGTAACGTCGGACGTCCTCAAGTTGCTTATAAAGAGACTATTCGCAAGACAGTTAAAGCTGAAGGGAAATTTGTTCGTCAGTCTGGTGGTCGTGGTCAATACGGTCACTGCTGGATTGAACTTATGCCTCTCGAACCTGGGAGCGGCTTTGAGTTCGTCAATAAAGTCGTTGGGGGAGTTATTCCCAAAGAGTATATTAATCCAATTGGAGCAGGAATTCAAGAAGCTTTGCTCAATGGTATTTTAGCCGGTTATCCTGTCTTAGATCTTCGGGCAACAGTGTATGACGGTTCATATCATGATGTAGACTCTTCAGAAATGGCCTTTAAAATCGCTGGTTCTATGGCCTTTAAAGCAGGTGCACTACGAGCTGACCCAGCTATCCTAGAACCTGTTATGAAAGTAGAGGTCACAGTTCCTGAAGAATATATGGGTGATGTGATCGGGAATATAAACTCCCGTAGAGGTCGAATTGAGGGTTTAGAAGCACGAGCAGGAGCCCAAGTTATCCGTGGATTTGTACCGCTTTCAGAAATGTTCGGCTATTCCACTGATTTACGGTCAAGTACTCAAGGGCGCGGCGTCTATTCCATGCAATTTGCTCACTATGAAGAAGTACCCAAGAATATTGCGGAAGGTATTATTGCTAAGCGCCAGGGCGAGCAATCGTAGTATGTGGTTCGAATATCGAATCAGAATTCAGAATTAGGGCAGATTAGTTCCGAATATTTTTATTTATTGGTCTTTTGGGGCCTCCTCTTTTAAAAGTTGTATTAGATGATGAAGTTGTACATTATAATCGGAGCTTATATAATTAAGTAAATTTAATAAATTTATTTATAAGGAGTGAATATTCATGGGAAAACAAAAATATGAGCGTACCAAACCCCACGTCAACGTAGGAACGATAGGACACGTAGACCACGGTAAAACTACAACCACAGCTGCAATTACCACGGTACTATCAAAAGCTGGTTGGGCAAGTGCCACAGCTTTTGACCAAATTGACAAGGCTCCAGAAGAGCGCGAACGTGGTATTACTATTTCAACCGCTCACGTAGAATACGAAACAGCTAATCGTCACTATGCTCACGTGGATTGCCCAGGTCATGCTGACTATATTAAAAACATGATCACTGGAGCTGCTCAAATGGACGGTGCAATTTTGGTTGTATCTGCGGCTGACGGTCCAATGCCACAGACTCGTGAGCATATTCTTTTAGCGCGTCAGGTTGGTGTTCATTATATCGTAGTTTGGCTTAACAAAGCTGATATGGTTGATGATCCGGAATTAATGGAGTTAGTGGAAATGGAAATTCGCGAACTGCTAAGTTATTATGAATTTCCAGGTGATGATATTCCCATCATTCCTGGTTCAGGGCTTAAAGCATTAGAATGCGGTTGTGGTTCTAGGGATTGTGAATGGTGTGGCGGGATCTGGAAACTTGTCGATGCTGTTGATTCTTATATACCCACACCTGAACGTGACACAGACAAACCTTTCTTGATGCCTGTTGAGGATGTCTTCACGATTACTGGCCGGGGCACGGTTGCTACCGGACGGGTTGAGCGTGGCATTGTTAAAGTTGGTGACGAAGTTGAAATTGTTGGTTTAACTGAGGTTCCACGCAAAACGGTCGTAACTGGTGTTGAAATGTTCCGCAAACTGCTAGATCAAGCTCAAGCAGGGGATAATATTGGGGCACTGCTGCGTGGTGTTGACCGTAAAGACATTGAGCGTGGTCAAGTTTTGGCTAAAACCAATAGTATTAAACCACACACGAAATTTCAAGGGGAAGTATATATCTTGAGTAAAGAAGAGGGCGGTCGTCATACTCCCTTCTTCAATAACTATCGTCCCCAATTCTATTTCCGCACAACTGACGTAACAGGTGTGATTGATTTACCAGAAGGTATTGAAATGGTAATGCCTGGCGATCGTGTGACCATTAATTGTGAGTTGATTACTCCAATTGCTATGGAAGAAGGTCTCCGCTTCGCTATTCGTGAGGGTGGTCGGACGGTTGGTTCAGGTGTCGTTTCGGCTGTCGTACTCAAATAGTTTTTTCTAGGGCTACTCGTTGCTTGTTGTTGGTGCTGTGTGCTTCTTTAGGGATCTTCATGGACGCCTATGTGACAACGTGTAGCCTTAATTTCTATCGTAGTAGATGCCCAGCGTTGTGACTTTCCTGAAAGAGCTTGTTTGCCTAGTGGAGTATTATTAGGTTTCGAACTAATTTCTAAAGGGGAACGATCATTTGATTAGGTTGAATTCAAAGGATAAGACCCAAATTACTGAGGTAACAAATTCGGATCTTTGATTTGGAGCACTGTTTAAAAACGTAGAAGGTTGTCGGTACAGGTGACTCCGCCAGATACTGGGGTATTTTTACGTTTTACGCCTGTAGAACAGGCCAAATATTAGGAGGTTAGATAATGAGTCAAAAAATAAGGATTCGCCTTAAGGCGTTTGATCATAAAATTCTTGACCAATCAGCGGAAAAAATTGTGGAGACAGCAAAACGAACTGGAGCCCAGGTAAGCGGACCGATTCCGTTGCCGACGGAAAAAAGCATTTATACTGTTTTGCGCTCACCACACGTTAATAAGGATTCTCGTGAACAGTTCGAAATGCGTACTCATAAACGTTTAATTGATATCCTAGAACCAACCTCCAAAACAGTTGATGCCCTTATGAGATTAGATCTCCCCGCTGGCGTAGATATTGAGATTAAACTTTAAATTCGTTCCTAAATATCTAGCTATATCATAAAATATATGATATAATGAATTTTGTTTGTTGGTGGGAACACCCGGAGGCGTGTATATGTACACGCAGTGATAACACCCGAAAAATATGGGAACGCTCTCGTGCGCCGGATGAATCTGGTGCACTTCAAAGTGTTCAGGAGGTGGCATTCGTGTCTAAAGGAATTTTGTGTAAAAAAGTTGGAATGACCCAAGTCTTTAGGGAAGACGGACGTCTCATTTGTGTGAGCGTTGTAGAGGCTGGCCCCTGTTATGTGGTTCAAAAAAAGACCGTTGCAACGGATGGTTATGACGCAATTCAACTGGGCTTCGATGAAAAGCGTGAGAAGTTAACGAATAAACCGGAAAAAGGACGTTTTCAGAAAGCTTCAGTTAAACCACAGCGCTACGTCCGTGAGTTCAAAGTAGAGAATATCGATGATTATCAACTTGGTCAAGAAGTCAAAGCAGACATCTTTGGAGTCGGAGAATTTATTGATGTGGTAGGCACCTCTAAAGGTAAGGGTTTTGCTGGCATGATTAAGCGCCATGGTGCGAGTCGTGGACCAATGGCTCATGGTTCTAAATATCATCGTCGCACGGGATCCTTAGGTGCGAAAGGGCCAGCTCGTGTTTTTAAGGGGCGTGAGTTACCTGGACGTATGGGTGGAGAGCGTGTAACTGTACAAAACCTGGAGATTATCCGGGTTGATGCGGATAAAAATCTAATCTTGATCAGAGGGGCTGTGCCTGGCGCCAAAAAGGGGTTGCTCATTCTGAAGCCTTCCGTAAAGGCGAACTAACTCAGAGAAAGGGGGAATAAGCAATGCCTAAAGTACAAGTAGTGAATATGCAGGGTGCACCAGTCGGGGAAATGGAATTAGATGAGTATGTGTTCGGAATAAAACCTCATACTACAGTTCTACATTCCGCTGTTGTAATGCAATTGGCCAGCTTAAGAAGAGGAACTTCTTCAACATTACTTCGCGGTGAAGTGCGTGGCGGAGGACGTAAACCTTGGCGACAAAAAGGAACCGGACGTGCCCGTGCTGGAAGTACTCGCTCACCGCTCTGGCGTGGTGGTGGTGTTCTTTTTGGACCGAAACCGCGGGATTACAGTTTCAGCTTACCTAAAAAAGTACGTCGATTAGCTTTGCGTTCAGCACTTTCTTCAAAATTCCTTGAAGAGAATCTGATAGTTATAGAAGATATTAACTTGGCAGAAGCTAAAACGCGGGACATGGTTAAACTATTAAAAGCCTTAAGTATTAATAAAAAGGCACTTGTGGTCACAGCAAAAACTGATGAGAGTGTGGCACGTTCGGCACGGAATATCGAAGGGGTAAAAGCTTTACAAGTGGAAGGCTTGAATGTCTTGGATTTACTGCGTCATGATGTTTTGTTAATCACTAAGGCAGCCGTAACTAAGACCGAGGAGGTGTTGGCATAATGCGTGATGCTCGTGATGTTCTCAAACGTCCTGTCATCTCCGAGAAATCAGTCGGTCTGATTGAAGAAAACAAATATTGCTTTTGGGTTGATCCTGCTGCGAATAAAATCGAGATCAAGTTAGCGGTTCAAAGGATGTTCAAGGTAACGGTTGATGAAGTAAGGACTATGAATGTTCTAGGAAAAATTAAAAAGGTCGGACGTTCAGTTGGAAAAACCGCAGCCCGCAAAAAGGCAATAGTAACGCTTAAATCGGGTGACAAAATTGAAGGCTTTGCGGGTCTATAATAGCCTGAAGCAAAGGAGGGGAAACCTATGCCAGTAAAAACATTTAAACCAACGTCGCCTGGTCGGCGTCAAATGACAGTGTCGACCTTCGAAGAAATAACCAAATCTGAACCAGAACGTTCTTTAGTTAGTTCATTAAAAAAACAAGCTGGACGAAACAATGCCGGGCGTTTAACTGTACGGCATAAAGGTGGCGGACATAAACGGCAATATCGACTGATCGATTTTAAACGTATTAAGGATAATATTCCGGCTAAAGTTGCCAGTATTGAATACGATCCGAATCGTTCGGCAAATATTGCTCTGCTCCATTATGTAGACGGTTACAAAAGTTATATTATAGCACCTAATGGTCTCAAGGTAGGACAAATTGTTGTCTCTGGACCAGAGTCTGATATTAAAGTCGGAAATTGCTTACCCATTAAGAATATTCCAGTCGGTACTCTCCTGCATAATATTGAGATGAAACCAGGCAAAGGAGCACAAATAGTTCGTAGTGCCGGTGGATCAGCTCAATTGATGGCCAAGGAGGGCGCTTATGCTACTCTGAGATTGCCCTCTAGTGAAATGCGGATGATCCTACTAACTTGCCGGGCGACCATTGGACAAGTAGGAAACGTGGATTCTGAAAACATTAACATTGGTAAAGCTGGTCGGAATCGTTGGCTGGGAATTAGACCCACTGTTCGTGGTTCTGTAATGAATCCTTGTGACCATCCACACGGTGGTGGTGAGGGTCGTAACCCAATCGGCCGAAATCCAGTTACACCGTGGGGGAAACCGGCCTTGGGTGCCAAAACCCGTAAGAAGAAGAGTATTTCTGATCGCTTTATAGTAAAACGGCGTACTAAGTAGTCGAAAGGAGGCCTATAAATGGGCAGATCTCTTAAAAAAGGACCTTACGCCGAGCCTCGCTTGCTCGATCGCGTGGAAGCGCTGAACAACTCTGGTGAAAAACGTGTCCTTAAGACCTGGTCCAGACGGTCAACAATTTTTCCGCAAATGGTTGGACATACAATTGCGGTTCATGACGGACGGAAGCATATTCCAGTCTATATTACTGAAGATATGGTAGGGCATAAACTTGGTGAATTTGCTCCTACCCGCACCTACAAAGGGCATGCTGGCAGTGAAAAATCCAGTGGCCTACGCTAATTAGAGGAGGTATAAGGGTATGCAAGCTAAAGCGATTGCCAAATTTGTGCGTATCTCTCCTCGCAAGGTGCGCCAAGTCGTCAATCTTATTCGTGGTAAAAAGGTCAGCGATGCCCTAGCTATTCTTAAGTTTACACCCAATGGTTCCACAGACCCCGTAACTAAAGTTCTGAAATCCGCAGTGGCTAATGCTGAACACAATTTAGAACTAGCCGCTGACAATTTGTTCGTTACAGAGATTTTTGTGGATGAAGGGCCGACTTTGAAACGGATTAAACCTCGGGCTATGGGACGTGCTGATCAAATCCGTAAACGGTCGAGTCACATTACTGTGGTTGTTGGCGAAAAGAAGGAGGGTTAAACTGTGGGTCAAAAGGTTAATCCCAAAGGCTTTCGAGTCGGAATCATCCGAGATTGGGAAGGCCGCTGGTATGCGGATAGAAACTACGCCGAACTCCTTCATGAAGATTTGAAGATTCGTAAATATGTTAAACAAAAACTCAAAATGGCAGGGGTTCCGAAAGTAGAAATCGAACGGGCAGCCACCCGAGTTAAAGTTTCTGTACATGCAGCTAAGCCTGGAATTGTGATAGGCAGGGGCGGTACTGAAGTTGAAAATCTACGTAAAACTTTAGAGTTAATGACTGGAAAACAAATTGCAGTTAATATTGTAGAAATCAAGAAGCCAGAACTTGATGCTACCCTCGTAGCTGAGAATGTGGCAGCACAGTTAGAAAAAAGAACGTCTTTTCGTAGAGCTATGAAACAAACAGTTCAACGAAGCATGCGCCAAGGAGCCCAAGGTATTAAAATTCAATGTGGCGGACGTTTAGGTGGGGCGGAAATTGCACGATCCGAGTGGTATCATGAAGGGAAAGTTCCCTTGCACACCTTGCGGGCGGATATTGACTATGGATTCGCCGAAGCCAATACAACTTATGGTAAAATTGGCATTAAGGTTTGGATTTATAAAGGAGAGGTTCTTCCCGTCAAGAAGGTCGCTCAGGTGGAAGGAGGAAAATAGATGCTAGTCCCAACCAGAGTGAAACACCGTAAACAACATAAAGGACGTCTGACAGGAACGGCCACCCGTGGTAACAAAGTGACTTTTGGTGAATTTGGTCTTGTAGCACTTGAGCCAGGCTGGATTACCAACCGTCAAATTGAGGCTGCACGGATTGCGATGACTCGCTTTATCAAACGGGGCGGTCAAGTATGGATTAAAATTTTCCCAGATAAGCCTATAACTGCTAAACCGGCTGAAACCAGAATGGGAAGCGGTAAAGGTTCCCCGGAATATTGGGTGGCGGTTGTCAAACCCGGTCGAGTTATGTTTGAGTTGGCTGGAGTATCTGAAGAACTCGCCCGTGAAGCTCTTCGTCTTGCTATGCATAAACTTCCTATTAAATGTAAATTCGTGAGCCGTCAAGAAACCGAAGGAGGTGACGCAAATGAAAGCTAATACTTTCCGTGATTTGACTGATGAAGAACTTTTGAAACGAGTCGATGAATTCAAAACGGAACTGTTCAATTTGCGTTTCCAACTGGCAACTGGGCAACTCGATAACTTCATGCGCATTAAGGAAGTTCGTAAAGGCATAGCCTGCGGCAAAACGATCCTCCGTGAGCGCGAATTAAAAATTCAGCGTGCTTAATGTAAGGAAAGGAGGGCATTTAGAGTGGAAAGATCCCAACGTAAAGTTAAAACGGGTAAGGTAGTTAGCAATAAGATGGATAAGACGATTGTAGTATATGTTGAAACAACAATTCGGCACCCCATCTATAAACGAATAATTAAGCAAAGTAAGAAGTATAAAGCCCATGACGAGAAGAATGAGGCGAATATCGGGGATGTCGTTCTAATTATGGAAACTCGTCCACTGAGCAAAGATAAAAATTGGCGACTACTCGAGATCACTGAAAAAGCGGTTGTTCTCTAAGCGTCGATCATTGAATTCGGAAGGGGGTCAACAGGATGATCCAAGTACAAACGACGCTAAAAGTCGGAGATAACAGCGGAGCAAAGAAATTAATGTGTATCCGGGTGTTAGGGGGTTCGTTTCGCCGTTATGCGTCAATTGGCGATGTTATAGTTGCTTCTGTTAAAGAAGCAACACCAGGTGGCGTTGTTAAAAGAGGAGATGTCGTCAAAGCCGTTGTCGTCCGTACGACCAAAGAAATCAGACGAGCTGACGGCTCGTATATCCGATTTAGCGAAAATGCTGCTGTGATTATTAAAGATGACAAAAGTCCAAAAGGAACACGGATCTTTGGGCCAGTGGCACGTGAACTGCGCGATCGAGATTTCATGAAAATTATTTCACTGGCACCAGAGGTAATCTAAGACCCTGTTGAACAATGGAGGTGTAAAAAGTGGCCGCTGTAAAGCAAAATGCTGTAAGGCAAAATATGCACGTTAAAAAGGGCGACCTAGTCATGATTATCACAGGAAAGGATGCCGGTAAAAAAGGTAAAGTCCTTGAAGTGATTCGTAAAAAAGGTCGTGTGGTTGTAGAAAAGGCGAATATCGTGAAGCGCCATACTAAACCGTCACAAAGTATGCCACAGGGAGGGATCATGGAAAAAGAAGCTCCCATGGCAAGTTCCAACGTGATGCTCTTCTGTGCAGAATGTAATTCAGTAACAAGAGTTAGCGTTAAGGTAACTGAGGCTGGCAAAGTTCGGGTCTGTAAAAAATGCGACGTGAACTTACCGGATAAAAACTAAGCGCGAAGGGAGGGACCTTAGTGGCTCGTCTTAAAGAAAAATTTAAAAGTGAAATTGCTCCTGCTTTACAGCAGAAGTTTGGGTATAAAAATATCATGCAAATTCCACGGTTGGAGAAAGTCGTCATTAATATGGGTGTCGGTGAAGCAATTTCTAACTCCAAAGCGATTGATTCGGCTGTAGGAGATTTAACCAAAATCGCCGGGCAGAAACCGGTAGTAACAAAAGCCAAAAAATCTATTGCCGCCTTCAAACTACGTGAAGGAATGCCGATTGGCACTAAAGTGACTTTACGTGGAGACCGGATGTATGAGTTTGTCGACCGTCTTCTGAATGTGGCGTTACCAAGGGTACGTGATTTTCGCGGCGTTTCGGCAAAGGCTTTCGACGGACGGGGAAATTATACTGTAGGGATTAAGGAACAATTAATTTTTCCAGAAATCGAGTATGACAAAATTGATAAACTTCGTGGTATGGATGTCGTATTCGTGACGACGGCGAAATCAGATGAAGAAGCACGCGAAATGCTGCGCTTGTTTGGAATGCCGTTTCGTGACTAGTAAAAGGAGGATCGAAAAGCGTGGCTAAAAAGTCGATGGTTGTTCGCCAATTACGTGGACAAAAATTTGTTGTGCGCTCGCATAACCGCTGCAAATTATGTGGCCGTCCCCATGGTTACATGCGGAAGTTCGGTCTTTGCCGAATTTGTTTTCGGGAGTTAGCCCATAAAGGAGAACTTCCTGGAGTAATGAAGGCTAGTTGGTAAAACAGAGTAAGAAAGGGGGACGACTTAAGTGTCGATGTCAGATCCGATTGCAGACCTCTTGACTCGCATCCGCAACGCGGGAATGGTTTATCATGATAAAGTTGAACTTCCGGCGTCTCGCGTTAAAAGAGATATTGCTGAGCTGCTTAAAGCTGAAGGCTTTATCAAAGATGTTGAGTATATTGCCGATAAAAAGCAAGGTATGCTACGTCTGTATTTAAAATATGGCGCTAACCGTGAACGCGTGATTACAGGTCTGAAACGTATTAGTAGGCCAGGGCTACGTGTTTATGCTAAGAGAGATGAAATACCTAAAGTTTTAGGTGGTCTGGGAGTAGCGGTAGTTTCTACTTCCAAAGGAATTATGTCAGATAAACAAGCTCGTAGTGAGGGTCTAGGTGGCGAAGTAATCGCCTACATTTGGTAAGATAACAACGGAGGTGCAGTGAATGTCCAGAATTGGCAAGCTACCCATTGGAATACCCGATGGAGTAGACGTCCAAATAGAGGGCAATGTGGTCACAGTTAAGGGTCCAAAGGGATCCCTAACCAGGGAGATGCATCCTGCGATCAGCATTGTACAGGAAAACCAACAAATCCTCGTTACGCGACCTAGCGATGAACCATTCCATCGCTCTCTCCACGGCCTTACTCGTACGCTGATCGCCAATATGGTCGAAGGTGTAACAAAAGGATTTACTAAGGGTCTAGAGTTAGTTGGAGTTGGTTACCGTGCATCAAAACAAGGTGATAAACTAGTCCTGACGATTGGAAAATCCCATCCAGTGGAGATGCTTCCTTATAGTGGGTTAGAAATTGAAGTTCCCGTTCCTACTAAAATTTTAGTCAAAGGGATGGATAAGGAAACAGTAGGAGCATTTGCTGCAGTAGTACGCAAACAACGTCCACCTGAACCTTATAAGGGCAAAGGCATCAAATACGAGGGTGAAATTATTCGTCGTAAAGTTGGTAAAACAGGTGGAAAAAAAGGCGGTAAGAAATAAGCTAAATAGGCAAGGGCCAAATCTCTTGCCGAATGCGAAAGGAGTGAATTCCCTATGATTAACCGCATTAATAGACAGGCTATACGTCATAAAAAGCATAAACGTGTACGTAAAAGTGTTTTCGGCACTGCTAGCCGGCCGCGTTTTGCTGTATTTCGCAGTCTTAATCATATTTATGCTCAGCTCATTAATGATGATTTGGGAGTAACGCTGGTGGCTGCGTCTTCACTTGATGCTGATTTTAAAATGACTGAGGAAGCTGGTGGGAATATCGCTGGTGCCCAAAAGGTCGGAGAATTATTTGCCAAAAGAGCGCTTGAAAAGGACATTAAACAAGTGGTTTTTGATCGTGGAGGAAACATTTATCATGGGCGAATTGCTGCCTTAGCAGCTTCAGCTCGTGAAGCAGGCCTCGACTTCTAAGATAGGGTAAAGGAGGGAAAATCATTGGCGAGAGTCGATGCGAGTAAACTTGAGTTAGCAGAAAAAGTCGTTCATATTGCCCGCGTATCTAAAGTCGTTAAAGGTGGTCGACGTTTCAGTTTTAGTGCCTTAGTTGTGGTCGGTGATGGTCATGGTCATGTTGGTGCTGGTCTGGGAAAAGCTGGGGAAGTACCTGAAGCCATCCGTAAAGCAATTGAAGATGCCAAAAAGAACTTGATTTCCATACCGATTATTGGCACTACGATACCTCATCTGGTGATTGGACATTTTGGAGCAGGGCAAGTACTGCTTAAGCCAGCTTCCAAAGGAACTGGAGTTATCGCTGGGGGTGCTGTGCGTACAGTGTTAGAGGTGACTGGAATTCACGATATTTTGACGAAATCCTTAGGCTCAGCGAATGCTCATAATATGGTCAATGCGACCATGGCCGCTTTAAAATCGTTGAAACGTGTAGAAGAAGTCGCCAAACTCCGCGGTAAGACCGTAGAAGAAATTCTAGGTTAGGAGGATTGGTCATGAAAGTAAAACTTACACTTATTAAAAGCCCGATCGGTTACTCACAAGGACATCGTGAATCTTTGAAGGTTATGGGTTTAAGAAAAATTGGTTCCAGTGTGGTACGTGAAGACAATCCCGCAACTCAAGGGGTCATTCGAAAATGTGCCCACTTACTTTCAGTGGAGTCTATTGCTGAATAAAAGGAGGTGTTGGCGAGCATGAAATTGCATGAACTTAAGCCGGCCAAGGGTTCGACCAAAGATACCAAACGTTTAGGACGCGGTATTGGTTCCGGACAAGGCAAGACGGCCGGTAAAGGGCATAAAGGACAAAAAGCTCGTTCTGGTGGGGGAGTACGCCCGGGTTTTGAAGGTGGACAACAACCGCTAGCCCGACGGATGCCTAAACGTGGCTTTACAAATATTTTCAAAAAAGTATTTGAAGTTCTTAATGTCAGAGATCTGGAGCGTTTTGAAGATGGTGCTGAAGTTACCCTTCAAAGCCTCTATGAAATTGGACTTATTAAGACAGTCAAAGACGGGGTAAAGATTTTGGGAACAGGAGAACTTACAAAAGCTCTGACCGTAAAAGTAGACAAAGTCAGTCAGGCCGCGGTTGATAAGATTGTGGCTAGTGGCGGAAAAGTCGAGGTGGAGTAGTATGATCGTTGATTCTCTGAAGAATGCCTGGAAAGTTGCAGATCTAAGGAGAAAAATCGGGTTCACCATGTTGATGTTTTTGATCTTTCGAATAGGAGCCCATATTCCGATTCCGTTTGTTAATCACGAGACTTTGAAACAAATGATGGGTAGTGGAGGAATCTTTGACTTTTTCGATACCTTTTCAGGAGGAGCATTTAAGAGTCTCACCGTCTTTGCCTTAAGTATTACACCTTATATTACGGCCTCGATTATTCTGCAACTTTTGACTATTGTCATTCCGTCCTTGGAGCGGCTGGCTAAGGAAGGTGATTATGGTCGTAAAAAGATAACTCAATATACTCGTTATGGGACTGTAATTCTAGGGTTTATTCAAGGTTTTGGTTTATCTTTTGGTCTGCGTGGTGCCTTGCTTATCCCGGCAGGTGTCCCCAATTGGTTAATCTATTTACTCGTGACACTGGTTTTGACCGCAGGTACCGCCTTCTTAATGTGGCTCGGAGAATCAATTACTGAAAAGGGAATTGGCAATGGGATTTCTCTAATCATCTTTGCTGGTATCGTTTCTCGGGTTCCTGACGCAATTAAGTATCTCTGGGGACTTCTTAGAGTACACGAAATTAATGCCCTTACTGTGCTCGGCTTAGCTATTATTATTGTCTTTGTCATTGCTGGGGTTGTTTATGTTCAAGAAGGTCAACGCCGAATACAGGTTCAATATGCTAAACGAGTTGTAGGACGCCGAGTTTACGGGGGTCAAAGCTCTCATATACCATTAAAGGTTAACCAGGCAGGGGTAATACCAGTCATTTTTGCAGTTTCTTTATTAGCCTTTCCTCAATCAATTGCAACTTGGGTTCCCAATTCTGCATTTTCTCTGTTCATCAATCAGTGGTTTAGTATGAATGGGACATTAAAATCCATACCTTATCTTTTGATGTATACAGTTCTAATCATCTTCTTTACCTACTTCTACACTGCGGTTACTTTTAATCCAGTGGATGTTGCGGACAATCTAAAAAAGTATGGTGGATTTATTCCAGGATTACGTCCTGGTCGTCCGACGGCAGATTATATTTCTAAAGTTTTAAGTAGAATTACTTTGGCTGGTGGATTATTTCTTTCCCTTATAGCTGTTTTACCTAGTCTTGTCATTGGTTTGACAGGTCTAAAGAGTATATATTTTGGGGGTACTTCACTACTAATCGTTGTAGCAGTGGCTTTAGAGACGATGAAACAGCTTGAAGCCCAACTTATGCAAAGGCACTATCAAGGGTTTATGAAATAAGAGGAGTGTGCTAAGGAAAGATGAGAACCATAATAATGGGGCCGCCAGGGGCAGGTAAAGGTACTCAAGCTTCTGTTCTTGTAGAACGTTTTCATATTCCACATATCTCCACAGGGGATATGTTTAGGGCAGCAATTAAAGCAGGAACAGCTCTGGGGTTAAAAGCTAAGGAATACATGGATGTCGGTGGCTTAGTACCAGATGAGGTTACAATCGGGATTGTTCAAGAAAGACTAAATCAGGCAGACTGTGCTGATGGATTTTTGCTTGACGGCTTTCCTAGGACTGTAGCCCAAGCAGGTGCCTTAGATAAGATAATCCAAAGTCTTGCGGTTAAGCTTGACGGAGTTATTAATATCGAAGTGGACGAAGCAAAGCTTTTGGCTAGGTTAACTGGTCGTCGTGTTTGTCGCCAATGTGGTGATACCTATCATCAAGTTTTTAATCCACCAGCCAAAGAAGCAGTCTGTGATAAATGCGGTGGTGAACTTTATCAACGTAGTGATGATACTTTGGAGACAGCCCAAAACAGACTAAATGTTTACAACACACAAACTGAGCCTTTGATTAACTATTATCGTACGCAAGGTTTGTTAAAAGGCATTCAAGGCGATCAAGAAATTAAACTTGTTTTACAGGATATTCTTAAGGCAATGGGGCGGGTCTAGTGATTGAGTTGAAGACAAGCGGCCAACTTGAAAAAATGCGTAAGGCTGGTCGAATTGTGGCGGAAACTCTCTCTTTAATTAAACAGGCGGTTCACCCTGGGGTAACTACCTTAGAACTAGACCGTCTAGCCGAAAACTATATTCGTAAATGCGGAGCTGTGCCAGCTTTTAAAGGGTACAATGGTTTTCCTGCCACACTTTGCACTTCGGTAAATGAACAAGTTGTTCATGGAATACCAAGTTTAAGAAAACTGCAATCAGGTGATATTATAAGTATTGATTGCGGCGCGGTTATTGATGGTTATTTTGGAGATGCAGCTTTAACTTTACCGGTAGGAGATATTTCTCCTGAACTCCGGCAATTACTTGAAGTTACTGAGGAGTCTCTAATGTTGGGTATTGATCAGGCAAAGATAGGATGTCGCCTCCAAGACATTTCGCATGCAGTTCAAACTCATGTAGAGGGAAAAGGATTCTCTGTTGTACGTGATTATGTAGGACACGGAATTGGTAAAGCTATGCATGAAGAACCGCAAATTCCCAACTTTGGCAGACCTGGTCGGGGACCACGACTCGAGGTAGGTATGGTCTTGGCGATTGAACCTATGGTCAATTTGGGCACGTTTGAAGTGCAGACATTGGAAGACCACTGGACTGTGGTAACAAGAGATTGTAAAGCTTCAGCACATTTTGAGCATACAGTCGCCATTACAAAGAATGGTCCAGAAATATTAACTCGAGGTTAAATAATCCGAACACGTGCCTGAGGAGGGATTAACACATGTCTAAAGAGGATGTTATTGAAGTTGAAGGAAAAGTCTTAGAGCCACTGCCCAATGCCATGTTTCAGGTGGAACTCACCAATGGACATAAGGTTTTGGCGCACGTCTCTGGAAAGATCCGGATGAATTTTATTCGGATTCTTCCGGGAGACAGGGTTACTGTGGAGCTATCTCCTTATGACCTATCTCGCGGCAGAATCGTATACCGGTTTAAGTAAGGATAAAGGGAGGGGAACACGGTGAAAGTTAAACCTTCTGTGAAGCAGATTTGCGAGAAATGCAAGATTATTAAAAGACATGGTAAGGTTATGGTGATCTGTGAAAATCCCAAACACAAACAAAAACAGGGTTAAAGATCACCCTGACGCGCGGCTGAGTTGGACGAGTGGTTCAATGCGTCTGGTTATAGGCCTTGTCATATAGTGTTTAACTAGTTTATTGTTTTAATAAGACTGAATTTTGGGGGTGTATAGATTAGATGGCACGTATCGCTGGAGTTGACTTGCCACGTGAGAAACGTGTGGAGGTTGCCTTAACCTATATTTATGGAATTGGGCTACCTAGTTCACAAAAGATTCTCGCCAAGACCGGTGTAAGTCCGGACACCCGTGTGCGTGATCTCTCCGAAGCGGAGGTCACAAAACTCAGGGAAATGATTGATAAAGAAAATAAGGTCGAAGGCGACCTGCGTCGCGAAGTGTCCCTTAATATTAAACGTTTGATGGAAATCGGTTGCTACCGTGGTATACGCCATCGCCGGGGACTCCCTGTGCGTGGACAGCGCACTAAAACCAATGCCCGTACCCGCAAAGGTCCGGCTAAGACGGTAGGAGCACGCCGTAAAAAATAATTAAGGGGGGATAACCGAGATGGCGCGTAAAGTTGTCCGGACTAAACGTCGGGAACGTAAAAATATTGAGACAGGGATTGCCCATATTAAATCTACCTTTAACAATACTATGGTTACCATTACCGATACAATCGGCAATGCTCTTTCTTGGTCAAGTGCTGGATCACTTGGTTTCAAAGGATCTCGTAAAAGCACTCCTTATGCCGCCCAAATGGCCGCTGAAACAGCTGCCAAGGCTGCAATGGAACATGGCTTAAGAGAAGTAGAATGCTTTGTTAAAGGGCCAGGAACCGGGCGTGAGGCGGCAATTCGCGCCTTGCAATCGGCAGGATTGGAAGTTAATTTGATCAAGGATGTGACGCCAATTCCACATAATGGATGTCGGCCACCGAAACGGAGAAGGGTATAAGGGGGTGTAATTGATGGCTAGATATACAGGGCCCGTTTGTCGTTTATGTCGCCGTGAAGGAATGAAGCTCTTTTTAAAAGGGGATCGCTGCTATACCGGCAAATGTGCTATTGACCGCCGCCAGTATGCTCCCGGGATGCACGGTCAAAGCCGAGGCAAAAAACCGACGGAATACGGTATCCAGTTGCGTGAGAAGCAAAAAGCACGTCGGATTTATGGAGTTATGGAAGGTCAGTTCCGCAATTACTTTGATGAGGCTGCTCGTCAAAAGGGTATGACCGGGGATAATCTAATGAGGTTACTTGAGCGCCGTTTAGATAATGTCGCTTATCGACTTGGCTTTGCTGCTTCAAGAGCGGAAGCTCGCCAGCTCGTTCGTCATGGTCATTTTACGGTGAATGGTAAGAAGGTTGATATACCTTCCTTCTTAGTTCGTGTCGGTGAAGTCATTGCACTCAAAGAAGCTAGCAAGAGTTCGTCCCGCTTACAACAAATTCTGGAGGGTCTGGGTACACATGCTGTGCCATCTTGGTTAAGTCTAGATACGAATACTTTAGCTGGTACGATTATCAATCTTCCTTCTCGTGAAGATATTCAAATACCTATCCAAGATCACCTTATTGTGGAGAAATACTCCCGTTAAAGATTACCTTAGCCTTTGGAGGGTGAGGTTCCACTTTATTAAGGTGGAAATCTACAGAGGCTGCGTAAAGATGCCCGGATTGTAACGTTCTGTCGTCCGGCCGCTGTATGTTTGTTTGGATGGTTTGTGTATCAAGTTCCCGAGAAAGAAGGTGCATCCGATGTTAGAAATCGAGAAGCCCAGAATTGAATGTGTAGATCGATCGGAAGATAACACCTATGCCAAATTTATTGTTGAACCGCTTGAGCGGGGCTATGGGATTACGTTAGGCAATTCGTTGCGTCGTATTCTTCTTTCCTCGCTCCCAGGTTCAGCAGTGACCTCAGTCAAAATCGAAGGTGTTTTGCATGAATTCTCTACTATTCCAGGTGTTTTGCAAGATGTAACAGACATTATCCTTAACATGAAGTCATTGGCGTTAAAAGGTTATACTGATGAACTTCGGGTCTTGCGTCTTGAAATGGAAGGCGAAGGAGTTGTAAGGGCTGGGGATATCCTGACTGACCCGGATATTGAAATTCTCAATCCAGAGCTTGAAATAGCCACGTTGGACAAAGATGGGCGTCTTTTTATGGAGATGACGGTTGAAAGAGGCCGTGGCTATATCCCCGCGGATAAAAACAAAAAACCAGAGCATGTCATCGGAGTTATACCGATTGATTCTATTTTTGCTCCAGTTTATAAAGTGAATTATAGCGTGGAAGATACTCGGGTTGGGCAAATCACTGATTATGATAAATTAACAATGGAAGTGTGGTCTAATGGTAGCATTTCTCCAGAAGAGGCTACAAGTTTAGCGGCAAAAATTCTCAGTGAGCATTTGCGGCTTTTCATGGGTCTAACAGACAAACTTAACAACGTAGAAATTATGGTTGAAAAAGAAGAAGAAGCTAAAGATAAGATCTTAGTTATGACAATTGAGGAGTTGGATTTATCTGTACGCTCCTATAATTGTCTAAAAAGAGCTGGGATTAATTCGGTTGAAGAATTAACTCAGAAAACCGAAGAAGACATGATTAAAGTACGTAATCTGGGTCGCAAGTCTTTAGAAGAAGTGGAACACAAACTCAATGAATTGAGTTTAGGCTTCCGTCCAGCTGAGGACTAATGCGGAACAGAAAACTAATCCTTAAGCAAAGGAGAGGATATCGTTGGCTTACCGCAAGTTGGGATTAAATTCGGGTCATCGCAGGTCAATGTTGCGTAATATTGTTACTTCCCTGTTGAAATTCGAACGTATTGAAACAACCGAAGCACGAGCCAAGGAATTGAATGCCATAGCCGAAAAAATGATTTCGCTTGGCAAACAAGGAGATTTGGCTGCTAGACGTCAAGCAATGTCTTATTTGATGGAAGAAGACATTGTTACAAAGTTGTTTGAGACTATTGCGCCTAAATATGCCGATCGCCAAGGTGGCTATACCCGCATCATGAAAAAGGGTTTCCGCCGTGGAGATGCTGCGGAAATGGTGCTTATTGAGTTGGTTTAGGAAACGGTAAATCACTATAGTACGTTCGCAAGCGTTGCATTTGCTACATCCACTCGGCGTTAGATTTACTTTCAAGGTTGCCTCGTGGCGTTAGTCTCCACTGGAGACTAACGTACTTGATTCTACGGCTAAACGCCAAAACCCCTGGGTATTTCTGCATGTGAACCGTTGGCGTTCATAACGCCATATCATCTGCGTTCGCTCACGCAAATTCCACTAATTGCTCACTAAGCTATAGTGATTTACGAATCGTACAGGAACAAAAGATAGGGAGTCTGGCACTGAAGAGTGCTGGGCCCCATTTGTCTTTGTCTTCGTGTTATTCTAAACTACTCTTGCCATCTTGGTAGATTTATTGTAAACTATGTTTAAAATAAGAGTTTACAATAGAGGAGGAGAAGTTAAAAATGAATACGAAGAATTTAGCAAAGACAGCGGTTTTTGCAGCTTTGATGTGTCTAGCTGGGATGCTTTTACGCTGGGTTTCGCCGGCACTAGTTCCTTTTAGTGTTATGCCATTGATTGTCTATCTTGCGGGGATTATTCTTGGAGCGCGTTATGGGGCGCTTGCTATGATTGTCTACATAGTGTTAGGTTTGTTTGGTTTGCCTGTTTTTGCATCAGCACCGTTTGCTGGACTGGGCTATATCCTCAAACCGACCTTTGGCTTTTTAATCGGCTATATAGCCGCTGCCTACGTAGTCGGTTTGATCTATAAGCAGGGAAGTCTTTGGAGAGCGGCGCTGGGTGTTTTCGCCGGACTTGTCGTGATTTATTTATTTGGGTTAACCTATTTATATGGTATTCTAAACTTGGTTTTACACAAACCAAGTAGTATTACTAAGGTTATGATGATCGGGTTTTTTCCGTTTATTACCTTTGATTTGATAAAAGCAGCGATCTCGGCTTGGATTGGTAATGAAGTAGTTCGTCGGACCATGAATAATTGAGATAAGAAGAGGATTAGGATGCCGTCAAAAGTTTTACGAGTAATCGAACTAAGCTATAGTAATATCATCCGGAAAGTTACTTTTGACTTGTGTCAGGGTGAGATAGTAGCTCTTATGGGTGAAAACGGCTCGGGTAAATCAACCCTAGCTAAATTACTGACAGGTTTAAAGGAACCTACTACAGGTGAAGTCCAACTTTTCCAGGGTGAGAGTCTATGTCCATGGGATACATACCCGCGCTGGCGAGAAGTTGCTCTTGTGGGTCAACACCCACGCCGCCAAACAATCGGGGCTAGTGTGGCTGAGGAACTGGGCTTTGGTTTGCTTAATCAAGGGTTCTCTGTACAAGAGGTACGGGCTAAAGTTAAAGAGTTAGCCCAATTAGTTGGATTAGAGGGAAAAGAGAATCAATCGCCTTCGACGTTATCCGGTGGAGAAAGGCAACGCTTAGTCACGGTGGCTATTTTGGCGCTAAATCCAGCTTTTCTTATTTTAGATGAAGCTTTGACAATGCTAGACCAAAGGGCTCAAACGCAAATTCTAGCTCTCTTATTTAAAGAACAAAAGAAAATTGGCCAACTCTGGATTACGCATGACCCGGACGTAGCGTGTTTAGCAAACCGTTTATTGTTAATGAAAAATGGGCATTTAGTCGATGTTGGACATCCAAAGGCCTTAGAGGATCTTGAATTGCGTCGGGAATATGGAATACGACTAAAAGAAAAGGCGCGTTTCGAGGGGAAGACAACCAATCTACAAAGAATGAGCATGAAGCAGGATCTTGTTCCAGAAGATCCTGGATTCTTTGCACCTCCAGTGCTTGAATGGAAGGCAGCAGCTTATGGTACTCGATTATTTATTGATAAAGTAGTCAGGGCGGGGGAATATATCGGAATTATGGGCCCGTCCGGGGCAGGTAAATCTACTATACTAGAGAGTGCGATTGGACTAAATTGCCCATCAGAAGGCAATTTTAGCTCTTTTGGCGAATTAATATCTCAAGCAAACCTCTCATTATTGCGCCAGAGAAGTCGTCTAGTTCTTCAAGAGCCAGGTGAATACTTCATTGGTCAGACTGTCTATGATGAAGTATTTTACGGACTTAAACGCCGTAAAAACGAAAGTGAAAAAGAAGCAAACCTTAAATACTTATTAAGACAAGGTATTCAGCCCAATTTGGCTTTTAGGTCTCCAGAACGTCTAAGCGGCGGGGAACGTCAAAGGGTGGCGCTGGCTGCCGCTCTACAGACCATGCCAGAGATCCTTTTGTTAGATGAACCTATGTTGGGACTTGATAGACCAGGACGAGAACTATTAAATAAGTCTTTGGGCGATCTACATGGAAGGCTGACAGTCCTTTTTGTAAGTCATGATTTAGAGGAAGTTCTAGCATACGCTGACCGTCTGTGGTTAGTTGAAAACGGCCAAGTAACTTTGGATTGTCCCGCAGAGTCGTGGACTGAGCATCTTCAAAGTTGGCAACAGGCAGGAGTTCGAGTTAACCTAGAAGTGATGCTTAAACATTAGTAGTGAAAGAAAGGGGAACAGAGAAGAGTAGTCAGAAAACTTATAAAGATCTACTTGGGTTATCTGATCTCTGGCTTCCGATCTCTGACATCTGAAAGTGGAGAATACTCTCTATTGGCCGGGTACAAGTCCACTGCATGCTCTGGATCCTCGCTTAAAGGTTGGCGGGATGGTTTGGCTATCTTTTTTACTTACCATAACAGGAATGCGTGGGTTATTTTTGGCAACTCTGGGTTTAGGAGGAATGATTTGGATAAGTAGGATCCCCCTTCGAATATATCGCTCGGTCGTGAGTATGTTACTTTGGCTTGCTATATTTTATATTTTGGCGGGTGGCTGGGAATGGGCGGAATCTTGGCGTTTTTGGGAAGGTCATTGGTCACAGGCCGGTCTATTAGAAGTAGGATTGCTTCTCTGGAGAATTGCCGTTTTGTTTGGCTTGACCCGTTTGTTTGCCGCTGTTACGCCACCGTTGGAGCAAGGTTTAGGAATTGCCTACTTTTTTAATCCGCTTACTCGAATAACACCCAAAGCAGCGGATTTTGCCCTTTTACTTACACTTACCTTGCGATTTATACCTCTTTTACTGGAAGAAATCACCATGATAGGCAAAGCAAGGGCTGCTAAGGGAGTACGACCTTCTTCTTGGCTAGGGCGCAGCAGGGAAATGGTTAATTTACTAAGTACATTACTACTATTAAGTTTGCGTCGAGCGGAAGAAGTTGCGGATAATTTGCTTGCCCGGGGCTATGCTAGCGGTCAATATCGAACCCTTAGTACCCAAGAATGGAGTGCTAGGGATAGTTGGGCGGTCTTGATTATTGGGATAGGTGGGATAGGGTTAATTATTCTTTGAAGTTAATTTAGTTATAGAGGTGCAGAGATCGTATCCTCGCACAATGGGAAATGATTCTGATAAATCAGAAAGGGGAGTCCTTCGTCAACTGGAGGAATCCCCTTTCGCTATGGTCTAGGCTGACGGCAGTAAAGTCCAGCACGTTTGGGATCCTGTGAATCTCAAGTGAAGACGGAATTAAATCAGGATACTGCATTGGAGTGATTGATAAATGATGATTAAACCCACAACTGCTCTGAGAACGGAACTTCGTGAAATAACAAGAATATACAAAGAAAAGTCTGAGCCTGTTTATTTAACCAAAAACGGCGAGGGTGAACTGGTTGTCATGAGCATTGCTGCGTATGAACGGAGAGAAACGATGCTCTCAACCTGAGAGCTAAACTGTTGGAAGCGGAGCAGCAGCGCCTTAGCGGAGCTCCAACTTACACAACAGATGACGTGAGGGAGTATATCAGGGGTTTGCACAATGAGCAAGCATAGAATTACGATATTGCAAGTTGCTCGTGAGGACATTGCTGAAATATATTTTTACATTGCGACGGACAGTCCGAAATTGTCGCTTGCAATGATCGACAAGATTGCAGACAAAATCGATACATTTGCAAAGTTTCCACTTGTCGGAAAAATTGTACCAGACAATGAGTTGGCGAAACAGGAATACCGTAGGCTGATTATCGACAGCTACATTGCTTTTTATAAGGTGATTGGTGACGGGGTCGTAGTGTATAGAGTGTTGCACGGAATGCGGGATTATCCCGATTTACTAATTTACTAAAATAATACACGGTATGTCAAAACAATCGGCAAGAGTAAACGAATGCTTTTGACGGTTGTTACTTCCTCTTTACCTGAAGCTTGCGGCCAAGCTATAAGGTAAGATATATTTGTGCTAGAACGTTTTTCTAAATGGGAGATATTGATGCGTAATATTCGGTTGATCGTAGCCTATGATGGTACAAGTTATCATGGTTTTCAACGCCAGCTGGACTTTCATGGTCCTACTATTCAAGGAACCCTTGAAAAGGTTTGGCAGGCTCTGACTGAGGAGGAGATAAGGATGTATACAGCGGGCAGGACGGATGCCGGAGTTCATGCCGCTGGGCAAGTCGTTAATTTTAAATCTCAGGTTAATATCCCGGCAGAGAAAATCCCCAAGGCTTTTAATAGCATTTTACCAAGAGAAATTCGGATTTTAAAGGCTCAAGACGAAACGGAGAATTTTAATGCTAGGATATCAGCTCAATGGAAACGCTATGATTATCGAATTGACAATAGACGCATTCTCGATGTTTTTAAACGGCTTTATACTTTGCACGAACCTATAACATTGGATGTAAGCAGGATGCAGTCTGCCGCTAGTTGTCTTGAAGGTCGTCATAACTTTAAGGCTTTTGCAGCTGCAGGTAACTCAAGTAAAACCTTTGAACGTACACTCTACTGTTGCCAGGTACAGGAAGAAGGAGATTTATTAAGGATAACCTGTATCGGAGATGGGTTCCTGTATAAAATGGTGCGCATTATAGTGGGAACATTGCTACAAGTAGGAAAGGGTAGATTGGACGTTGCGGAGATGCCTCAACTTTTGGCTAATCAGGAACGAAGACGGGCACCGATTGTAGCTCTTGCTCAGGGATTAACCCTTACTTACGTACACTATGGAGAGGAAAGTCCTTGGCAGGTGTACCCAGAGTTACGCAGTGGATTATTATTGAACAATAAAAACGTTAACAATAAAAGTTGACAGTACTCGTGAGTTTAGGTAAAATGTCCTTATGAGTCTTTATGTCTTGTCATGTGATTGAGCCCCACAGACTTGAACATTTGCCGTGAGTGTGCCTGAGCCCCACATAGACGGAAAAGACATGGAAATTAGATCTATGGAGGGAAAAAAATGTCCACTTTCTTTGCGAAAGCAAACGACATTGAGCGCAAATGGCTAGTCATTGACGCTGCTGGAATTCCTTTGGGTCGTGTAGCCACTGAAGCAGCACGTCTCCTTAGGGGTAAACATAAACCTATTTTTACTACTAATGTAGATACAGGGGATCATGTTATCATCATAAATGCTGAGAAAACAGTTCTGACAGGTAATAAATTGAATACCAAACTTTATCGCCATCATTCAGGATATCCTGGTGGTCTTAAAGAAGTTCCTTATAAAAATTTAATGCAGAACATGCCTGAGAGGGCGATGGAACATGCGATTAAAGGAATGCTTCCTCACAATAAACTGGGCGCGCAAATGTATACGAAATTAAAGGTTTACAAAGGTGGAACACATCCCCATCTGGCGCAACAGCCCGAAATCTGGACCATCCAGTCATTATAGGAAGGAGGAAGAAAATTAATGTCAGCACAGTTACAATATGCAGCTACAGGTCGTCGAAAGAATGCCGTGGCTAGAGTTCGTCTTCTCGCTGGGCAAGGTAATTTTTCTATAAATAAGAGGGGCTTAGCTGAATATTTCGGTAAAAAAACCTTAGAAATGATCGTTCAGCAACCTTTAGATATTACCGAAAATCTTGGTAAATACGATATTATCGCTTTAGTACATGGTGGAGGAAATTCGGGACAAGCTGGAGCTTTGAGATTAGGAATTGCTCGGGCTCTATTGAAGGCTGATATCAGTTTAAGACCCGCTCTGAAACGCGCTGGGTTCCTTACACGTGATCCCCGCATGAAGGAACGTCGTAAATACGGTTTGAAGAAAGCCCGTAAGGCTCCACAATTTTCGAAACGTTAAGTTATTTGGCTTTAGAGAGTTAGAAAAAAAGAAATTTGAAATGACACATAAACAAAAGGAAGGGAATACATCCCTTCCTTTTGCTATTCTATTTTTAAGTATAAACTTTGGTTCAACCTAAGAACAACTGTTTAACGCATATTCTGCAAATCCTTCCCATATGGTAAAGCGAGGATAGTGTGAAGGAGGATTGGCATGAAACTAGGGAACTGGAAGCAAAGAGCAAGACGAAATCTTATCATCTTAAGCTTTATTTTGCTCGTATTACTCTGCACAGGGTTAGTCTGGAAACTTAGTCATAAAGATCAGAAGATTTGGAGTTGGAGTATAGGAAGTAAAGTTGTAGTTATCGATGCAGGACATGGTGGTGTAGATCCCGGTGCTGTTAGTAAAAACAAAGTTTTGGAGAAAGATATTACTTTGGCAGTTTCCAAGATACTCAAGAATTTTGTTCAACAGGGTGGGGGCAAGGCGATTATGGTTCGGGATGATGATCGAGATTTGGGGACAGCAGAGGGGCTTTTGAAACGTAAGCGCGAGGATCTAGCACAACGACTTCAGTTAGCCTTGGATTCTCAAGCTGATGTGTACTTAAGTATTCATGCAAATAGCTTCCCTAATGAAAAATTGAGTGGTCCGCAAGTCTTTTACTACGCTGATTCCCCGAACAGTAAAGTTCTAGCCCAGTCAATGCAGCAAAGCTTAAACCAGATGGTTAATGGCAAAAGAGTGGCTAAAGGAAATAAGGAGTTATTCATTTTGAAAAAGGCTCGGCAGGCATCTGTGACGATTGAATTGGGTTTTCTCTCGAATCAGGCTGAAGAGGGTCTCTTAAAAGATCCCCAATATCAGCAAAAATTAGCGTGGTCTATTTATCAAGGGTTAGGTGAGTATTATGATAAGGTACAAGATAATTTTAAAATCGTAAACTAGCATAAACTAGAACATTTTAAGCGTAAAGCAGGGGATTTTCCTTAAGACCACGAATTATGTATTATATTGAATGGGGGGAATTAAAAGTGATCGTCCTGCCAGTGCTTCTTTTTATTTTTGGTATGTTGTTTATACTATTGGGTTGGCGTTGGCAAAATCCCCCCAGTAAAGAAATTTTAATTGTTTTAAAAGGGATGGCACACTTAAAACGCGAAATAAACAGATTAGAAGAGATAGTGAAGATCATAGATAAAAAAGTAGATAATAAAGCGCAAGGATTGACTCCGGAGAGTCCTGAATGGCGAAGAATCGAAACCAAATTACTCGAAATTAGCAGGCCGCGAAAATCGGAGCTCCTTCCAGAAATCGCTAAACTATTACGAGAAAATCTAATTGAAGATAACAGAGATACAAACAGAGATACAAACAGAGATACAAACAGAGATGCGAATAGAACGGCACGGGATCCGCGATTAGCTGCGTATAGTAAAAAAGATACAGCTGTCGAGGAAAGTGAGGGACAGGTTTTTAACGCGATGAATTCGGAAAACAGAAATAAAGAACATAATTGGGACACCTTACCGGAAAAATATCGGCGGGTATTAGAACTTGCTCAATATGACTTTTCAGTTCAGGAAATTTCTAAACGCCTGGGAATAAGTCAGGATGCCGTCATGATGGTTGCACGGACTCATCAAAGAGGGGGGAAGGCATGAGAATCACTCGTTCCTACTTATTGGGGGTGGGGTCTGGTCTCATGCTTAGTTTACTATTCTCGATAAGCCTTTCAGCGATAGGATTACAGGATTTTTCGCAGTTAAGCAAGCTCGTTGGTCTTTCTAAGCAGAACCAACCTACGTCCCAAGAGAACGCTTTAAGCCAACCTTCACAGGGCTTGACTGTAGAGACTTCGGATTCTAAGGGATTAGGGTCAGTTCCCACCAATTCAACAGTTCCGAGTATAATAGCTACAACCCTAAGTACAGCTACCAGTACCCCGACAGTTCCAACTGCTCCAGCAGTTCCAAGCACTACAAGCCCTAAAGAGCCTTCTATAGTAAAAGAAGCGATACAACCTTTAGAAAGACAATTTGTTATACCGAACGGAGTTAGCTCAGAGCGGATAGCAGAGTTGCTTAGTGGTCAAGGGTATATAACAGATAGGATGAAGTTTTTAGAACTTGTAGATAAGCGAGGCGTAGCTGGGAAATTTCAGCCGGGAACTTATAACTTACTTCCCAGATTAAGTTATGACGAAGTGCTCAATAGGTTGATGGCCAAAAGATGAAAGACAAGAAGTCTCGACTAAAATACCAGAACTTATTATCTTTTTAGGATGTAGTCAGCGCGTTTAAACGGTTGATATGGCTAACTTAGTGAAAATTATCTGTGTAAATTGCCTAATTAATCTAATGATGTTAATTTAGTAATAATTTTAAAGAAAAGACTTGCAAAAGGTATAAGTTGTAGGTTAGAATAAAAGTAACACCATGCTGTAAGCTGGTGTAATTAGCTCGTTGCAGGAACTCTTCTTTTGCTAGCTTAATTGTTATAAGTAAGGGTGATGAAGTTGAAAATTTATTTACACGGGGTAAAGAGAGATAAGATAAGATAAGAGAGGGGAGAAATGGGATGCCTACTAAAGATGAAGAACTTAGTCTTACTGAACAAGCAAATAAAAAGGTAAATGCCCACAAAAATACACTCGTTTTTGGATTATTTATTATAATTCTAGGGTTTTCAACAATGTTAACCTTAAAATTTACTTCCGAACCAAGTTTTTGTGCTACTTGTCACGAGATTGCACCACTAGTTACTTCTTGGGGTGAGGGTATACATAAAGATGTAAGTTGCCTAGAATGTCATGCTGATCCTGGGAATTTAGGGTATGTAAAAAGAAAATTAGGCAGCTACTCGGAGGTTTACAAGCATTTTGCCAGTAAGATCCCAGCTGAGAAGATTGTGGCTAAGATTAATATAGCTTGCTGTATAGACTGTCATAGCGGGAGTAGCAGGTATCCTAAAGCGAAAAATATTAAACTTGAATCTGGCGAAAGAGCTCCGATTATGAACCATGCAGAAATCCTGAAGAATAAAATTTCGTGTCTAACTTGTCACGGATCTGTTGGTCATCGAAAATAATCCCTCTTATAAACAAGTAGATATTTTTACTCTGCGATAGGTCGAGTAGATAAGGTGTGTTAACATCGCCTACTTGATCTTTTTTATTGAACATTCCATAACTTTACACCACATGCTCCTTAAACGATTAAACAAAATCAAAGACCTTAATTTGCTGACGTTACGCAAACATTATAAAATTGAGATTGCAATATTATCGAATTACTGATATCATAGTAATATCAGTAATAGCTCATTGAATCCTGCGAAAATAAAAGGGGGAAGATAATTATGAAAGAAAAAAAAGCTTGGGCTATAAACGGGTATCTCATCATCGTTATTATTTTGGCAATGTTTATCGCTGGAATGGCTCTTTTTATCCAAGGTAGTCTTTATGGAATTTTACCGCTGGTACTTGGAGTTATCTTCCTAACTGGAACCATAGTAGTTCAACCTAATAAAGCCTATGCTATTACTTTTTTTGGTAGCTATATTGGAACCGCTCGGGAACCTGGTTTATGGTTTACGATACCGTTCTCTGGTCATAAAACGGTTTCTCTCAGAATACGGAACTTTAACAGCAAAATGCTTAAAGTCAATGACACTGAAGGAAATCCAGTAGAAATTGCAGCAGTAGTAGTTTTTAAAGTTGTAGATACCGCCAAAGCACTTTTTGATGTAGATAAGTATGAACAATTTGTAGAGATCCAAAGTGAAACGGCTCTACGGCATGTTGCTAATCGTTATCCATATGATAATTATGAACACGGTGGCTACTCTTTGCGCGGAAATGCGGAAGAGGTGGCAATGGAACTTGCACGAGAACTTCAACAAAGGTTGACCCTTGCTGGGGTTGAAGTTTCTGAAGCCCGCCTAACCCATCTAGCTTATGCGACAGAAATAGCTGGAGCTATGCTCCAGCGCCAGCAAGCAAATGCCATTCTTGCTGCTCGCCAAATCATTGTTGAAGGTGCTGTGGGAATGGTTCAGATGGCAATTGAACGTTTGGAAACAGACAAAGTAGTTCAACTAGATGAAGAGCGCAAAGCAGCTATGATTAATAATCTTCTTGTCGCCATTGTTTCCGATCGTTCAGCTCAACCTATCATTAATACAGGATCTGTTTATTAACTTCTTTAAATATTTCGTAGCTGCTGAATACACCAAGACTTGTCGCAAGCCATGATTTCTTAATCTAATTTTTAGTTAGTGTTATTAGTCATCAGAAATTAGCAGACAAATGAAGACAGGTGTTGATCAATAGATGGCCAAAAAACAATTCCCCCTCCGCCTTGATCCGAATCTATATTCAGCTTTAGAGCGCTGGGCGGCAGATGAGTTCCGGAGTGTTAATGCTCATATTGAATTTTTACTACGCGAGGCAGCCCGAAAGGCGAATCGTCTAAACTCTCAGACCAATTCAGAGAATGATTATGAGTCGTAAGGCATCATTTGTAAGAAAATTGGTATAATATTAAAGCATGATAATGGATAAAAAAATATGCTTCAGCTCTGTGTTTTACATCATTAAATTGACAAACATAAGCTAATGACGCAAAATAGTGGCATTAACTCCATTAGAATCAGGGGGTAATTTGTTTGACTACAGAAGGGCGTTATAGTGCCGAAGAAGCCTCTCAACTACTTCAAACGGAGAATATGAAGGTCAGCAAAAGAACCGTTAATTATTATGCTTTTAGTAAGAAAATGTTTGATATAACTACTAACGGCAAGAAATGTTTTACCACAGTAGAGC
>JBAQMG010000091.1:0-3491 GCA_049302575.1 Desulfitobacteriaceae bacterium
GCGGTAACATCTTTGCAATGATAGAACTTTTTAACTCTTTTGGATATCTCATGTCGTTCTCCCTTCTGTGTTCCTTTTCAAGGATACTCTTCGTTAGTCCCTACGACAACTATCGTAACACAGGGGGGTATCGGTGAACGAGTATTATTAGTGCTATTTGAGAATTTGTAATGTTTCAATTATAGCTGGAGTTAATGGAGACAAGGATGGTTTTCATAAGTGGAATATGATTGGAAAGGGTTTAGAGGTTTTTGAAATAGCGTTGTTCGGGGTATCTTGCAGTTATTTTGAAAGATTATTGAGAGATGTTAAAGAGAATAAGGGTTAAGGTTTTGTCTGGGCTGTCTCAACCGACGTCCGATAACAGCGTATTCCCAACACTTGGTAGTATGCATGTGTCATGGCGCGTCGGGAATACGCGGAACGTTACACAAAATCAGGTGCAGGACGCACATCCATGTGCTATTTTAAGGGAACGGGTGTGAATTGGGATTTATTTACCTGCATGAAAAATGGTATAATTGAATTATGTTAAACTTCGAAGGTGGTGTACGTTATGAAATGGGAAGAAGTAAGAAAGATATATCCTAATCGGTTTGTTAAAATTCAGATACTGGATTTCCACATAGAGAATAACGTTAGATACATCGATGACATGTCAGTTGTTCAGGCTTTTGAAGATGAGAAGGAAGCAACTAGAGAGTTAGTTAGAACGAAAGATGATAGCCTAGTTTATCATACCGGAAAAGAAAAAATAGAAGTTCCAATCAAGCATATATTTGGTTTTCGAGGTGCGATCTGATGCAAATTGAGTTTAAAGATGGACTTTTATTTGCCTCAATTCAAATATCTTTTCGTGGGTGTACGAAAGTGATTGAGAATATGGTTATAGATACGGGGGCTGCAGAGAGTATAATTTCGCCGGATGCAGTTGAGGATATTGGCATTTTTGCTGAATCTGAGGACAGTGTGAATTCCTTCTACGGAGTCGGAGGAAGTCTGCATAACTTTTTCTCTAAAGATGTAGGGGAAATTAAGTTAGGTCAAGTTAGATTAGAAGAAGTTAAAATGGATTTTGGTGTAATTGACCCAAAAGGCTCTATCAATGGACTATTAGGACTGGATTTACTTATGAAGTTAGGTGCTGTTTTGGATTTAAAAAGATTATCATTGACATTAGATGCACCGTAACGGGAATTACTCGGGGAGCCGCCGTCCATGGCGGCTTCTGGCTATGCGGGGCACCTGACTCCGTGTAACAGGGGATTCCCAACACTTAGCAAAGATGAATGTAATATGACGCGTCGGGAATCCCCAAAACGTTATATGAAATGTCCGATTTTATGGAGAATTAAAAAAGATCCCCATGCAGGAGGTCACCAAAGCTTAACGTTGGAACACATCATATCGCATACTTAAAGCACGGGTTCGGTTCTTATTTTCTCTCTCGTTTGAGACAAACCCGTTTTTTTCATAGAATTCCGGAGTTTTTAAATTATTTGTGATATCTGCATCTACTACTAAGAAGCGACACCCAACTCCAGTTTCGTTAATTTGTTCAAGGACACCTAAAGCAAGCCAAAGCATAAACGATCCGTAAGGCCTATTCTTGTAACGATAATCAACTGCAAGTTTACCTATCTTTAATGCTGGTATCGAATTAATGGGAATGTCTAAGTTTTCCTTTATTTTTTCTTCTTTGTCTAAGAGAAACGAATCGGTATTTAGCGCCATGTAAGCGATAACATCTGCCGTTTGTTTATGTATTAGAAGTCTAATTTGAGAAATATTTTGCTCAATATAGTATGGTGCATCATTCGTAAGGAATTGATTGTAATCTTCAACTTCACAATCAAAAACCCCGAGTTTATATCCCGGGGAGTATGGAACAAGAATAACTGTCTGTAATATTTCTTCAAACTCTTCTTCGCAATAAAACATAGTTATTAATTACCCTTTCGTAACCATAAGTAGGGCTTTTAATGCTTTTTGCCGGCGATCTTTATTGGTATCAGGCTTTTTTAAATCCTTTATTAAATCTACTAAATCCTTACCCTTCAATACAGGTGTGGAAGTTATAGGTGCTGCCATGAGGCTAACACTCCTTTCGTAAGGTAGGAGTTCATCATTTTTTCTATCCATATTGTACCACCTTTTCTAATGACCATCAATACATAGTATTACCAATAAAAAAAGGAGGTATGACTTAAGACCTAGAATATTCAAGTTATATGAATGCCCGGACACTTCATATAACAGCGTATTCCCAACACTTGGTAGTATGCATGTGAAATGGCGCGTCGGGAATACGCGGAACGTTATGTGTAATGTCCGTTTTCGGAGCTGTGTTTCAGGTCTTAAATAATAATAGGGACCCCATTTGGAGCCCCAATTATTATCTGCTTTGAGTAATGTATCGCATGAATGCATCGTGGATATTTGAAAAATCAGTGGGATGAAGTGTTCCAATCATAAAAACAAGCTGTGAATGATCCAAAATTTGTGTCTTCGACACTCGAGCAGTCGATTTAAATCTTAAGTTCGCATATTGCCAATAGTTTATAGGAATATCATATTTGTCATTGGCCCGAGGAGGCGTTTTAGTTACTTTTACAACTAAAACTATAAGGTGCTCCACGTTTAGAATTATAACTGGTCGAGAAGAAAATACGGAACCATCTTCTTCAAGAGGAAACTTCGCAAACCAAACATCGCCATTGCTAATGTTCATTTCTTTTTTAGGTCTTCGTACATTTCATCCCATTCTTTTTCATCACGCCAAGGATCATCTTTTGGGATAACTGTAAGACCAGCTTCATTAACCACGGTGTTGGCTTTGGCTATTTTATAGATAGTATCTTTGTTTTTCTTTACAAAGTCAGCGAAGGTTGTATCCTCTTTATTTTGAGGTATTGGCATTTTATCCATCTCCTCATGATTATTTTTCTTATCCATATCATACCACCTCTAATACGCTTGTTTCAATAAGTATTATGTCCATTTTCAAGAATATAGAAGGTTTTTGGTGGATGCTCATGGAATTAATAACCATTCTTTGGAGCACGGACACTACGCCTAACAGCGTATTCCCAAAATCTGAGAGAATATGAATGTAGTAACCAGACTTCGGGAATACGCGGGACGTTAGGCGACAGACAATGCTGGAGGCCGGGCATCCTTGCCCGGATTCTGAAGGGATAATAATCGGCACGATAACTTTGATGCTTATTAATAAGATGCTGGATTTAATTCATATAAAGTTTTAACTAGATATCATAGGTTAAATTCATATTAGGGGGCAACTTGGTATGAGAAAGAGAATCTCAGAAAGAAACGTTCTTCCAGGCACTAGTTTGTTTGATGAATCCTGGATTCTCGGAACGCCTAACAATATTTCGTACGCCGAACAGCCTGAAACACCCTAAAACACTGGATTTTCGACACTTTGTAATGGATATTCTCCTTGTTATGTGTTATAATATACACGTAAC
>JBAQMG010000092.1:0-19947 GCA_049302575.1 Desulfitobacteriaceae bacterium
GAAAGTTTTTGGATATATCACATAAATTGAGTATTCACGAAGTACGCTCATTACATTCATAGAGTCTAAGAATTCCTGGATTCCCATTTTATAGACTCTAAGTTAGACTTTAAGGAGCTGATCTTAAGTATCAATAAGTAATATTTTTTCGACAAAGAATTAGAAGTTATGCCATAATAAATTCTTGAATTTAGTGACTTCGTATAATAAAATAGTTATTGTGGAAAATTAATGAGAGGGTAGGTAGAGATGGAGAACAACCTATTACAACGAATTGAAGAGATGCGCAAAAGTCTACACGATTTTGCATTTACAGAAAACCTTGTCGCGCCAGAAGTTGTTGAACTAAGTCAAAGACTAGATCATTTGCTTAACCAATATCATCAGTTTATCAGGAAACCATAATCATAGTATCGTTTTTCTAGCAGAGAGAAAACGAAGAGGCTGCTTTAGACAGCCTCTTCGTTTTTGCTTGGGCCTTACAAACATTCGCATCTGGTTCTTTTACTTCTTTTTCACTTCGGTTTCCAGCTCTATCCCAAACATATCCGAAAGATCAAGATCTTCAAGAACTCTACTGCTCTTTACCTTAGATTTTGCAAGTAGCGTCTGGGTCTTTTTACTTATAGTTTCTGAAATTAAATCTTCAACCCGTACATTCCGAAGTACGAAGAACAAGCTGGGATCATCGTCAAGCCGCGCTCCAACCCCATAAAGAACTGCTGCCACGTGTTTGCACATATTAGCCCCGTCAGGACAGCTGCATTTTAGAGCAATTTCTTTCGATGCAGGAAACAAACCTTTGCCTTTTGTTCTAAACAATTCAGAGAGTGCTTTGGGGAACTTGCCTTCAATTAACTCCTGCAGTGAATCAATTTTTCCTGCACAATCCTTAGTAATTACCTCCCAAATATCCTTTGCAAGCGGTTTAATGATAATATTCACTTGATACGGTTTGGAAACACTCCCCTGTACAAGCGCATTGATATTACCTTGAGTAATTTTAAGATCAAGTACAGCTCCGTGACGAACGTAACTACGCCCTCTGCCTATTCGATTGGAATAATCGGAATAGCTCTCAAGATTATCATTCCAAGATTTTCCCCACCAAGTTCTGGTTAGCTTTGTTCCTGTAATAATGATCGGAGATATATCAGCGTTTTTCTTCTTTAGTTTTTCAATACTCTTCTGGGCCTGTTTTCTTTTTTCCGCTACAGGCACATACTCTGGAAAACCTCGATCATATCTCATAATCTATCCCCCGCAATGTTATCCTATTTTAGCTTAAGCTGAACGAGTTCACATAGAGAGCCTGAATAAATTCATAAGCTGCTTGTTATCCATTTCAGTAAGCCAGCTTTCCTGAATATCCGGGATAATCTCTTGCAATAATTTAGTTTTATCCTCAATCATCAGATCAATTTTTTCTTCAATTGTACCCTTCGTTATAAATTTATGAACAATCACATTCTTCATTTGACCTATCCTGAAGGCTCTGTCGGTGGCCTGATTCTCAACCGCCGGATTCCACCACCTGTCAAAATGAATAACATGGTTGGCCGACGTAAGGTTGAGACCGACGCCACCAGCTTTAATTGAAAGTACCAGAAAAGGCACATACTCAGACCCTTGGAACTTAGCCACAATATCCTTGCGTTTCGTCACCGTCGTCGCACCGTGCAAGACGAGCCCTTGATGCTGAAATACCATCTCCAGAAAATCTTTTAACGGCTCGGTAATTTCTTTAAACTGGGTAAATATCAGAACCCTTTCCCGTTTCTCGGAAATGGTTTCACAAATCTCACGTAGCCTCGCATACTTGCCGCTTTCCTCCTCCGCATAGTAACTCTGACCGAGAAATTGATCTGGATGGTTGCAGATCTGCTTGAGCTTCATAAGCGATGAAAGTACAAGCCCTTTACGCTCTATTCCGTCCCCAGCCGATACGAGCTTTAGCTTAAGATCATTGACAAGTTTATTATATAGCACAACCTGTTTTTTGGTAAGCGTGGTATAGGTTTTCATTTCAATTTTCTCAGGCAAATCCGAAATAACACTTTTGTCTGTCTTTAAACGTCTCAGAATAAATGGGCTTACTACCCGCTTCAAGCTGGCATAGCCAGCTTGACTTTCTTGAAGTTTCCTAGTGAAATCAGTAAACTCCTTGGCAGTTCCTAAAAGACCTTTATTCAAAAAGTCAAATAATGACCACAAATCCGAGAGACGATTTTCTATCGGTGTACCCGTCATGGCAATTCTATAGGAGGCTTTTAATTGTTTCACACCCTTTGTTTGCTTCGTGCCTGGATTCTTTATCGCCTGAGCCTCATCCAAAATTAAGGAATCCCAAGTAACATTTTTTAGCCAATCGTGTTTTAAGAGCATTCCATAGGTCGTTATAAAAAGGTCATATTCCTCCACGCAGCTGCTGTCTTTCTGCTCAAGATTTTTATTTTCCGAAGGATGGATTACATAATAGTTTAAGAAAGGCGCAAACTTGGCAATTTCACTCATCCAGTTACCGATCAAGGACGCAGGTACAATCAGCAAGGCTTTTTCGGGTTTCTTGGTTCGCAGATAATTCAGAAGAGCAATCACCTGGACAGTTTTTCCGAGACCCATGTCGTCAGCAAGACACGCACCCAGTCCGAGAGTTTTCATAAAATGAAGCCAGTTTAAGCCCCGTTCCTGATAGGTACGCAAATTAGCCCTGAAAGCATCACCACAGGCAACCGTTTCAATCGTATCAGGATGCGTCAACTTATTAAGCACGGAATTGAGCCATTCTCCATTCGTTACTTCCAGTTCACAAGCTTCTTGTGGCACATTTAATATTTTTTGAGCGTTTAATTGAAACCGCATGGCTTCAACCATACTTATATCTGTCTTATCCATCAGTTTTTGGGCTTGTTCATAGGCTTTCAGCGTTTCCTTCAGCCGTTCATGATTGACCTCCACCCATTTTCCTTTGATTAAAACTAGTCCTTCTGCTTCAGAAAGCAACCCCTTCAATTCGCTAACCTTCATAGCTTCTCCACCCAGAAACAATTCCGCCTTGAAATCCACGAGCGCCTCGAAGTTCAAGCGCGAAGGGGTTTTATCTCCCACACTAACCAACATTTTTAATGAAGCTGATTTGTTTTTCCACCAATTGGGCATGCGGCATAAAATACCGGCTTCCTCGTAAACAGGTATTTCCTTGAGAAACGTATAAGCTTCAAGGGAGGTCATACTTAGAGGATGAAATATTTCTCCCGATGCCACAATTTCCGAGATAAAGACACTTGTTTCAGAGGCTTTATGCACGGTAGAAAGCAGTTCCAGTAGCTTTCTACTATTCTTGCCATATTCAACGATTGCATTTTTAAGTGGAAGATGCCTTGATTTTCCATCTGTTGAGACCTCCGCAGAGTAAGTTGCCAAGAACGCAAATGGATAATCCTCCTTCTTGCTTTCAACCAGATGGAAGAAAACACGTCCCACAAGCTGAACACTTGGATTATATGAAGCAAAAAATTCTTGGACACTGCCTTTGTAGTTTTGGATCATTTTGCCAAATGAATGATGGAGCTTTTCCCATGCTTTTTCCGCCCAATTTAGATTTAAGTATTCGGCACCATTTAAATACGGTGCCTTTTGCAAGAGCTGTTCTACTTCAGCCTGATCTATTTCGACCACTATTTTAGCACGCAACAATTCAAGATCTGGATTCATGGCTAGTTTCTTTACAAATGTCGAGGCTATAAGTCTGAGATAACTAAGAGATTCAGACATAGAGACAGTTCTTTCCGTGAAACCTAAAAATAAAAGAGCTTCATTGGTATTTTTCCTAAAGCGATTATATACTTCTTCTTGAAAAACTAGTTGGCTTCCCTCCAACTGTGCTTCGGTTAACTGAAAGTCAAGTTCAAATAAACCCTCTGGTTGGATGATCGCAATAAGTTCTTTAGTTGTTGTTTTTAAAGTTTTGTCTATGCTATGCAAAACTGTAAATTCATCCTCTCAACAGTCATCTAAAAATCAACTTACGATACAGATTCTCCTCTATTCAAAGAATCCTAGAATCGCAATAACACTAACGGCGTACAACAAAATAGTGATCAAAATATGCTTATCCTCGAATAATAATTTATCGGGCTCTCCACCTTTTTCTTCAACATGAATCAGGTAAAGGTATCTAAAAATACCATAGAACACTAACGGAATAGTCCACATCAGATAGACAGTTCTACCCGACGTAAAGGTAAATAAGGCGTAACTGATTAGGGTGGCAGTAGTCACTATGCTGTTCATTTGATCCAGTAATTCCTTATTGTAGAACTGCAATACTTTTCGAGGAACGGCGTCGCTCTCTTGAGAAAGAATTAATTCGTGTCTTCGCTTACTGATTGCTAAAAACAACGACAAAAACATGATGCAAATCAAAAACCAAGGTGTTACTTTAACACTAATCAAGACCGCACCACCAATGGCACGCAGCACAAATCCCGAGGCGACGATCATAACGTCTAAGATGACAACGTGCTTTAAACCCGTGCTGTATAAAACATTAATGATAAAGTATAGGGTTAGCAGTAAACTGAATGGAATACTGAATAGTGCAGAAAGCCCTAAGCAAGCAATAAGTAGTATACCCCCAAAAGCTATGGTTAAATGAGGGTCCAAGACTCCTGAAGCCAACGGACGAAATCTTTTTGTAGGATGATGCCGATCCGCTTCACGATCCATAAAATCATTGAGAATATAAACACAAGCAGATACTAATAAAAAAAAGATGAACCCATAAATAGAGTTAATCACCATCTCGATTGTTACACTTTTAAGAGAAAAAATCAAAGCTGCGAATACCAGCAAATTCTTAGACCACTGACCAGGTCTCATCTGAATAACTAATAAATATAAGAGATTTGTAGATTTCTCTTTTTTCAAACTTAAATTTTGCATAACTCTCCTTGTCTATTATTATGATTTTGCTACTATAAGCACTCCGGTAATGATTGTGAATAAGCCGAATACTCTTAGTAAACTGATAGTCTCGCCCAAAATGAAATAGGATAAAACGAAAACTATGATATATCCTAGTGAAACCATCGGATAAGCTATTGAGAGCTGAACCTTAGAAATTGCGAAAATCCAAAGAACGGCCGAAATGGCATAAAAAGAAAGTCCCGCAATAATGTAAGAGTTAGTAAAGATATTGAATAAATTTAACTGGATCTTTGATGTGCCAATCTTCATTAGCACTTGGGCAAGTGCACCTAAAAAAATGGAACTTACGATTAGGATATAAGACATTGTTTATTTTACCTTCATCTATGAATTTATCTTGATATAAATTTATGTAAAAACGCTCCGGAAACTCTAAGTTTTTATCAAAGGGAACTAATTTTACATTTAAAATAATTCCGTGCTTTTTGTACTATCAGCCCCCATGCCAGATTGATGCCCACTGATAACAAAAAGCACTATAGAATTCTACTTTTTCATTAGAAATTCCTTCTGGAAAATCCAAAATAAATATGGTAACTTAGAAGTTGTATTCCCATGAAATTAACCTACATGATCATGATAATAATAAGGTCTAATGGACTGGATATTAGGAACAAGGATGTGAGCATTTGCTTAACAAAACGAATTCGTTGGATAAATATGACTTATACATCTTAGTCCTTGGTTTCCTTGTAAATTTATTTTGGATCTTGCTCATAAAAACACACCCATTTTCGGATTTCCTATATTACCATGAACTTGCTCAACAAATAGCAAGCGGTGGCCAATGGGGAGATACTTATACGACTGTGGGTTATCCCGTTATTCTTGGCTTGTTTTACAAACTATTTGGAGCTAAGCTAGCAATTGCCAAGGGTCTCAATGTTATTTTAAGCGTTATAAACAGCTTGTTAGTCTTCGGAATTTTATCTAAGATGGCATTATCGAAAAGAATTCGCAAAACCATCCTAGTACTGTTCGTTTTATTTCCAATGACCATTTATTATAATAGTATCTTGGCTACTGAAATACTTTTTACCACCATATTACTTTCCAGTATTTATCTTTATTTATCTGATATTCGGCAAAAGTTCTGGCTTATTGGCACCTTAACCGGAATAAATACAATGATAAAACCCTTCTTCATTGTATTCTTCTTGGTTATTTTTTTAACTGAATTGATAACACATAAAAAATTTCTGAACAGCTTAATGAAAGGCCTGGTTGTCTTAGGTATGACTATTTTAATTATTTCTCCATGGTTATATCGTAATTATAAGTTCGTGGGAGAATATACTTACGTATCTAACAATGGTGGTATTGTACTATATATCAATAATAATTCACAAAATAAACTGGGAGGCTGGATGCCCGCCAGTGAAGTTGAAAATTCTTTGGTAAACCTGCCACAATATCAATTTGCTAATCCTACCCAACGAAATAAAATGCTTACTTCTGCTGCCAAACAGTGGATAATAACTCATCCAAAAGATTTCTTCGTATTAGGGATAAAACGGCTCGGCCTAACTTATTTATCTTCGGGGGACGTTGCTTTTAGTTTTAATGGCACAAAACTATCAGAGTCCACAAAATCTTTACTCATTCTGATTACCGCATGTATTAAACTACCTATTTTCTATCTTGGTCTATTTTTCATCATGGTCTTAACGTTTTTTTATATTCGGAAATTATTGGACCATTCACTGGGAATTTTAATGTCTAGCAATGATATTTTCTTATTGCTGATATTCTATATGTTCACTGGAGTTTATTTCATAACCGAAGGACAAAGCAGGTACTCATTTCCCATTATTTTCATAATCATCTATTATTCCATCATCGGCTTAGCGTATCTAAGAAATCACCTACGCAAGCTTATTTCTTAAACTTCGCCAGCGCATCAGCCAGAGCTGTATTGATCGGTCGGTCATCACTCTGGTTCTGCAAATAACTACTCACTTCTCGCTTATTGATATTTCCTTTTTCTTCATCTCTACGTTTCGTAAAGGCTGATAGCTTTTCGCGATGCCCACAGACGCAGACAAATAACTTGCTTTCGCCTTCGCCACGCATCTCCATTTTCTTATGACAATCCGGACATCTAGCGTTGGAGGTCATCGCTAGCCCTTTCCGATATCCGCAATCACGATCTTGGCAAACGTACATATCCCCACGCTTACCTTTGACTTGGAGAAGGAATTTGCCACACTCAGGGCATTTTGTTTTTGTGAGGTTATCATGTCGATAGGTTTGACTACTACCAACAACCGTAGCTACTAATTTCTGTGCATACCCTCGAATACTCGTAATAAAAACCTGACTATTGGCCCGTCCTTTGCTGATCTCACTCAATTGTTGTTCCCACTTGGCCGTTAGTTCCGGCGATTTTAATTCAGTAGGCACTAAGCCAATCAGTTGAATCCCTTTGGACGTAGGCACAATCTCTTTACCCTTGCGCTCCATATAGAAGGAATTAAACAGTTTTTCAATAATCTCCGCTCTGGTGGCCGGAGTACCAAGCCCATGAGTATTATCCATCGCTTCCCGGAGTTTCTGATTTTCAATTAATTTTCCTGGATGCTCCATCGCTGATAGTAAAGTGGCTTCCGTATGTCTAGCCGGGGGTTTAGTTTTACCAGTCACTGCTTTAATAGTAAGCTCTTTGAGAATATCCCCTTGACGAATTTCCGGAAGGGTTTGTTCGGCTTCACCATCATCGTTCTCCTCATCCCAACCACCCTGGGCCTCATAGACCTTGCGCCAACCTTTGTTTTTAACGATACGTCCTTGGGCCGTAAATATCTCCCCTTTGATGCCTACCCTGACCGTTGTTTGTTCATATTCAAAGGCTGGGGAAAGTACGGCAATAAATCGCTTCACAATCAAATCATAGACTTTCATTTCTTCATTCGTCAGCCTGCCTAGATTAACAGCTTGTTCGGTAGGGATAATCGCGTGATGATCGGATATTTTCGAACCATCGACAAACCTTTTACTCGTTATTATTTTATTTTTCAAGATACCCCTTACCAACTCTACATAAGGTCCAGTGGCAATACTTTTTAAACGTTCAGGCAAAGTAGGCACAATATCTTCACTAATATGACGGGAATCCGTTCGTGGGTAAGTGACTAATTTATGGCTTTCATAAAGCTGTTGCATCACCGAGGACGTTGTTTTGGCCGAAAGACCGTATTTACGATTAGCATCCCTCTGCAGTTCAGTAAGATCATACGCTAAAGGTGGAAGTTCCTTCTTTGCTTCTTTTTTAACTTCCAAAATCTCCCCAGTTTTTCCGGTGACTTTGGCCACGATTTCATCGACTTTGTTTTTATCAAAGATACGGTTTTGACCGCTCTTATCCTGCCAACGGAGGACAAACCCATTCGTTAAGGCATTAACAGTCCAATAGTCTTTAGGAACAAACTGTCTGATTTCACTTTCCCTTTCCACAACCATAGCAAGGGTAGGGGTCTGTACTCTTCCGGCGGAAAGTTGAGCATTGTATTTACAAGTTAACGCTCTGGTGACATTCAAGCCAACTAACCAATCGGCCTCAGCACGACCTTCAGCCGAGGCATATAAATGTTCGTACTCCCGACCTGGTTTAAGATTGTTGAAACCATCTTTGATCGCCCGCTCAGTTTGGGAAGAAATCCATAAACGTTTAATCGGTTTGCGCCAACCCGCTTTTTGAATAATCCACCTTGCCACCAGTTCGCCTTCACGCCCTGCGTCAGTGGCAATGATCAACTCATCAAATTCTGGCATTTTCATTAAATTTCTTACTACCCCAAATTGTTTAGAAGTTTCTTTGATCACGACCAATTCCATCTTAGTCGGTAGCATTGGCAGATCTTCTATTTTCCAGGTTTTATATTTATCATCATATGCCTCTGGATCAGCGAGCGTAACTAAATGCCCGAGCGCCCAAACCACGACGTATCTCGACCCTATAAAGCAACCATTACCTTTTTGATTACAATTTAAAATTTTAGCGATTTCCCGCCCCACCGAAGGTTTTTCAGTTAAAACTAAACTTTTTCCCATTTTTTACTCCCTTTTTCGTATCTTTCTCATGAAATTATAACATGATGATTTTGCAAATAGATAATCAATTTTATAAAAAAGACAGTCCCAAAGTTACATTAAACTATCTTAGAAAAAATAGCAATCACTAAAGCTCATAAGCCCTATTTGCCAACCTCAATCAATATGTTAGTTGGTAATATTTCCTTCGTACTGATCAGTTCATCGGGAACTGGTGTTATGCTCTCTGCGTTCCAAAATAACTAGGACCCCTGATAGAGGTCCTAGCTCAACATTTGATAAATAGATTATATTCGATAGTCGCGTAATAAGAAAGAACAGTTAACGCAATCCACCAAGCCATAGATGCCTAACTTGAAGATTTATTCCCCAAATATCAGGTTCTTAATAACCAATCTTTTAAAGCTTAATTACCTAAACCGATAAATCGAGCTGTTGAACGGTACCAGTTTGCCCATTTTCGCACAAAAAAATACCTGTTGATCTTATGTATCCAAAGCCTTTTTTACCACTCAAAGACTTCAACAGCATCATGATTAGCAATAATTTCATATTTTTGAATTGAAAAATTAATTCGTCTTCGAGATACACCCTTATCCAAAATTTCGACCACCCTCTCGGGTCAGCAATCGTATTCTCTATGGGCTAATGTTAGTCGAGGATATTAAAACAATTGATATGGCTGGACGTATGGAAGTTAGCCAAGATTCTAAAGTGCCCTGTTCACATTTTATTTAGCGAAGTAATCAACAAATCCTAAATAGTGGAGCTTCTTTCGGAGATCAAGGATATCCTAAAGAAGCTCCATCAACTTATTGATGAAAATACAACTTGTTAAGTGATATTTCCAAACACTTAGCAAGTTGTATTTTTTTATATTATGCCATTTCAATCTTGACCCTGCTGCCCTCTCCACTGGAGGACGGTGGATCAACAATCAGTCTTCTTGCTATCCTACTCCGAAGTTCTGGTACATGGCTGATCAGTCCTATGACCCTCTCCTTATTGCTCAAGCGTTCCAGTGAGTCAATGACTGTATCCAGCAAATTATTGTCCAAGGTGCCAAAACCCTCGTCGAGAAAGAAAAATTCCAAGGGACTCTGCCCTTTCAGCTGTATCTGCTCAGATAACGCCAACGCAAGGGACAAGGAAGTTAAGAAAGTTTCACCACCCGAAAGTGAAGTCACCATTCGATGCACTCCCCCATTGGCATTATCCCTTATTATGAAGCCTGCATCGGTATCCAACTCCAGAGCATACCTATATTTTGTCATCATTCCAAGAGTTTCGGAGGCTTTTACTGCAACATACCTGAGCCTTTCCTCGGCAATAAAATCAATAAAGCTATTATCCTTTCCTCTTTCAGCCCTCAGAAGCTTCTGAATCTGTTCCAACAAGCTGTTTTTGTTTTTCAGCTCGCTATAGCTTTTATTTAATTCCATCCATTTCTCATGCTTAGCCTTCAAGGTCTTAAAAGTATTTTTAGCAACCTCACTTCGGGAAACACATTCTTCCTTAAATAATACCAGATTCTGATAGGCATGACTTAAATTATTCCATTCCTCTTCTGTGATACTACGGGAATCCAGCTTTTTAAGTACAATGGCCTTTTGAACTTGAATTTTGCTTTCGGTTTGTTCATACTCATTGATTTCATCATTTAAAGCCTTTTGCGTTTCCTTGGAAATGATTGATTTTTCTACTTCATCACTATCGGCAAACCCTTTGTCCAAGAGAGCAATTTTTAGCTTGTCCTCATCGCTCTGATAGTTCTCGGTATAGATATTTCTTTGATTATCTAGGGTTGATTTTTGGTTAGTCAATTCATTTTGCTGATTTTCCAAGGCTCTAACGTTTTCCTGATATAACTTATCAAGCTTTGAATATTCCTCAAGCTTTTGCTCAATCCGCTTGATTTCGTCTTCTATATTTGCGTCACCGGCTAATTCTTTCAACTTAATCTGCTTATCATCTATTTGCGTTAGCAAATTAGTACAGTCCGCATTAACTTTAATATTTTTGCTATTTAACTCTCCAAGTTCTTCCTTTAATTGTTCCAGAAGTATCGTCTTTCTCTTAAGCAATTCCTGAGTCTGCTCCATTTGTTTTTGAAGGGAATTCATTTTACGGTCATTTTCGGCAAGCCTCTTTAGCTCGGCAGCTACACTTTTAATTTTATGCTGCTCTAAGAATTCCAGATGTTTTTGTTGCTTTTCAGCAAAGCTACTATTCACGCCTATCAAGTCTTTTTCTAACTGTTCCCTGTTTTCCCGGTTTACTTTCAGCTCAGTAGCGCATCCATTTTCAACCAACCTATCTTTAGCCAAATGCTCATTAAGTTTAAGAATTTCACCCTTGTATACTTCCTGTTGTTTCTCCCAAGTTTCAATGGCTTTTAGCTTTTCCGCACTTAAATTGTTCCTTCTGTCCAATTCAACACGTAGTTTTTCCAGCTCCAAGACAGCTAATTCTGTAGGCAATCCGAGTTGTGCCTGTTTATATTCCTTGTTTTTCAACTCCAGTTCCTGCGCTGCTTGATTGATCTGTTCATTTAAGGCTTTTATCTGCTCTCCTGCAAGAAGATAATCTGTTTCTGCTTTTTTTAGAGCCTTTTCAGCCTCGACGAGCCGTTTTTCAGCATTCTCTACCTGACGTTCAAGTACAGATAGTTCAGTCCCTTCAGCCAAGGCAAGAGGATGGGGATGGTGCTCAGAACCGCAGACCGGACAGGCCTCACCCTCCTTAAGGTTTTGAGAAAGCAGGTACGCAGCATTGCGATCCAGCGCCTTGATTGCCTGCCCCAACTCCAGCTTTAAATGTCCGTGCAACGACTCAGCTTTTACTTTAGCGTCTTCAAGAATTAATTTTTTTTCCGCAAACTCCTTCAAGGTTGACTGTTGCTTTACAAGCTTGGAATTCATCCCCTCCAGTTCATTCTGTCTAAACTTCAAACCATCGTAAAGCGTCTGGAGCGCATGGAGATCCTCCCTGTATTGCAGAACTGAATTCCTGTCTTCCGGCTTTAAGCTATCCTGATTTAGTTTTTCGGCATTCCTAGTGTCTAGGGCTTTTTGAGATAGTGAAAGTTTTTCTTTTATTTGATCAAGCTTCTGCTCCATTCCGGTAACAACGCCCTTTAATGCTCCAGCTTTAGCATTGAGTTCATCAAGGTTTTTAAAAAGGGTTCCTACTTCATTTTCTAGCTTTGCACCCTCTTGCATCAGCAGTCTATATTCTGGTTCGATTTTCAAAGGTCCAGTTTCCACACGAAGTTGGCTCAAGCCTTGTTCCAGTACCTCAAACTCGCCCGTTTCCTTACCAATAACCCCACTCTTGTGAGAAATCTGATCCACCAACGTTGTTGTAACGCTCTGAAGCTGCTTGACTTTTATCTGAATAACTTGTATTTCTGTTTTTATACCCCAAGCATCCTCAAGCCTTGTCTTTAAACCCACCAGCTTCGGTTGTTCTATCACTGCTTCATTCTTGAGGGCTTCATACTTTTGCTTGGTCTCATTCAAACTAGAAAAAACTCCCGGCAACCTGTCCATAATTTCCTGCAACAACTTTTCAGTCTTTTGAAGCTTGACGAATAGTTCCTTTTTGTTTCGAATCATCTCGATGAGTCCGTCTGCTTTCAGCGCTTTCTCAAGCTGCACCTTTTTTATGTATACAGTTTCCCTTGCAACCAGATGCTGCAGTTCCTTGTGATTTACAGCCGAAAGCTCCTGCACAAGTAGCCATACTGCCTTTGCCTCGTTATAATTGGCTTCCAATTGTTTTAGTTCTATTTCTACCTTGGCTCTTTCCAATGTAGCCGTCTCCATGGCGTTTCGGGCTTCCTCCACTGCTTCGTCCGAGGCATCCACGTAAGCAGATAATTCCCCTGACAGCCTGTCGATCTGACTTTTAAGCCTGGACATCTTTCTGTTTAATTTTTCCCCAAGCTGCTTTCCATACTCTTCAAGATAGAAAATTCTCTCCAGCATTTCCCGCTTTTTAGCATTATCCAACAGAAGAAATTCTTGAAAACTGTTTTGAGGTAATACCACCGCCCGCGTAAAGTCATCATGACTCAAGCCTAGCAACTCCTCAATGCTGCTGCTGACCTCCATAGCTTTGTCACAGACCGGGATTTCACCAACTTCGGTGACTTCAATTAACCGCGCAACTTTAGGCTCACAGGAATTATCTGAACCCTTCTTCCGCTGGTAGGTCCTTTCAACCCTATAGGTCTTCCTGTTGCCGTCTTTTAATAGCTCAAAAGTAAAGGCTACCTTGGTCGTTTTGAGATTTGTATTAATGATGCCCTGGGTACCTCTTTCTGCTCGCTTCACCTTACCATACAAAGTAAAGGTTATAGCATCCAGAACGGTGGATTTACCGCTTCCAGTGGGGCCAAATATCCCGAACAGGCCGGTTTCTCCCAAACAGTCGAAATCGATTTTCTGAACATCACGAAAGCTCTGCAGGCCTTCAATCTCAAGCAGCTTAGGTCTCATCTGCAGCACCTCCATCCAGCAAATTGTCCGCGTCATCGTCTTCGTCGTTCAAAACCTCAAGGAAGGTTCCCATCAGTTGGTCGGTTATTTCCAACCCCATCCTATATTTATAATAGTCCTTAAACAACTCGTCAATTTTCCTACCTTCCCTGCTTTGAGAGCTGAGAACTTCAGTAGCTTCGATTTTCAGCCTAGGCCGGATGTTAATGATTCCCGGATGTAAGGTTCTAAGCCTTTTCTGCTCTTCTACAGTTAAGACTCTATCTGTCACAATCTCAAGGTCAATCCAGGCCAATGGATCCCTGCCATCTTCACACCATTGAATTGCCTGACCGATTCCATTTTCTGCAACCCATTTCCTGAGCTGTTTTCCGCAATCAAGATACCTTGGATTGATTTCTGCCTTCTTTCCTGGAATAGCCTCAATGATATACACTGCCTTGCTATAATCTGCTTCTGAAAAGCTGTATGCCAGGGGCGAGCCAGAATAATATACTGGGCAGGGTGCATTCTTGATTTCCTGTGGACGGTGCAAATGACCGAGGGCAACATAATGGGCCTTAGAAGGCAATACCCCAGGATCAACCGTCAAAGCTCCGCCTACTTGCAGCGTTCTTTCTGATTCCGACTCCTTTCCTCCCATAAGGAAAAGATGCCCTACTGCCAAATTAACTGTATCATCCCTGAATTTCTGACCAAGCACAGAAAAAATACTGCCGATTTTTTCAGAATAGGCTTTCTGAAGGATGCCTTCATCTGCGTATTGTGTAAGTACTTCTTTCAAACGAGATTCGGAAGGATAGGGAAGAGTAAGAATTACAGCACTGTGGTCACAGTTAGGTACACAGAGTTCCAGCCAACCAGGTCCTGATTCAGTTATCCTTATACCCCCACCACTGATTTTATATAACCCTGCATCACTCCCAGGATAGCCTAGGAGGATAATTCCATTTTTATAGGTCAGTGGGCTAGCCGCACAAAGGCGTTCCGGATTGTCATGGTTTCCTGAAATCACGATAACCGCTCTTTTTCCTTTGTCATTCAGCCTATCTATGGCGTCATAAAAAAGTTCCTCTGCCTCTGCTGAGGGGTTGTATGTATCGTAGATATCACCGGCAATCAGAACAAGATCAATGTTCTCTTCTTCCACCATTTTACAAAGGTAGTTTATGAACTCCCTCTGCTCAACTATGCGGTTGCTCTGTTCCAGGGTCTTGCCTAGGTGCCAATCGGACGTGTGTAGTATACGCATGGAAGATGCCTCCAAAAGTTACTTAAGCTGAGTTCCGACTTTATTGACTGACTTTATTGTAATTGACCAACTTCTTTACCCGCACTTGGAATACCCACAATGCGTACAGACAACACAACCACTTTCATGATTTATAGCCAGTCCACATTCAGGACAGGCATTGTCCACGGCCACCCCTATACGGGCCTTCTTGACCACTGCTCTTTCAGCGTTAGTCATACCCGCAGCAGGCATTACTTTAGGCTCATTTGTCTGCGCCCCATTAAGGTTGGTGCCATTGTTTACATTGAAACCATTGCCGTTTCCATTAACAATTCCACCGACATCATTATATTTCTTGATGACACGGGCAATCGCATCCGGACAAGAAGTTACATTGACACCCTCCCGGCGAATACAGGCAGGACAACGTATACCCTTGATTTGTTCAAGTATGGCATCCACCGATAAACCAGAGCGCAAGGTTATAGAAATAAGTCTGGCTGTAGCCTCAGATTGCGAGGAACACCCTCCCGCTCGACCGGTATTTGTAAAGACTTCACATATGCCTTTTTCATCAGCATTAACACTGACATAAAGATTTCCACACCCAATTTTTATTTTCTCTGTTACCCCCATAGTGATCGAAGGACGCGGACGTGGGATAACTGTATTGACTTCTGGGATAAAGGGTAATTTCGGTGCAATGACCGTTTGGGAATCTTCTACTTGATTAGGAACGGCTTCTTTAGAGACCGTCGCAGTACCGCTCGAGAGAACCTGTTCTTCCCGACTTCCATCACGATAAACCGTCAAACCCTTACAATTAAGATCATAGGCCAACTGATAAGCTTCGGCTATATCCTCACGGGTAGCAGTACTTGCGAAGTTGATGGTCTTAGAAACAGCATTATCCACATATTTTTGAAAAGCAGCCTGAATCCGTATATGCCATTCAGGTGCAATCTCTTGCGCTGTAATAAATACTTCTTGCACCCAGTTAGGCACCTCAAGTAAGCCCAAAACCGTCCCAGTCAACGCAATTTTTCGGGTAAGTCCCGGTGAATCAAACCCATATTCTTTGGCAAACTCTTCAAAAATCGGATTAACCTCCACTAAAGAAGTTCCATCCATCACGGTCTTGGTATAGGCCACCGCAAATAATGGTTCTACACCACTTGATGCCCCACAGATCATGGAGATTGTGCCAGTCGGGGCGATTGTGGTTAACGTAGCATTGCGCAATTTCCTAATTCCGTCATAAATTGACCCCTCATAATTCGGAAAAGTTCCCCGCTCCTCTGCCAAACGTTGAGACTCCACTCTCGCCTCAGTTTGAATAAAACGCATTATCTTTTCAGCACACTCCACAGCATCCTCTGAAGCATAAGAGGTTTGCAATAAGATTAGCAAATCAGCAAACCCCATCACACCCAGACCAACTTTACGATTTCCCTTAACCATTTCTTCGATAATAGTTAGGGGGTATTGATTAACTTCAATCACGTTATCCAGAAAACGGGTGGCTAAACGAGTCGCTCGCGCTAATCGTTCCCAATCTACAACTGTTTTGCCATTTTTCTCTATCAACATTAGTTTAAGATTAATCGAACCTAGGTTACAGGCTTCATTAGGAAGCAACGGCTGCTCACCGCACGGATTGGTGGCCTCAATTTCACCTAATAAAGGCGTTGGATTATCCTTATTTAAACGATCAAGAAAAATGATCCCAGGTTCACCATTACGCCAGGCATGGTCAACTATCTTATTAAAAACATCTTTGGCTAACAATTGTCCGGCGATATCACCTGTATGCGGATCAATCAGGTCATAAGCACGTCCTTCGTGAACTGCTAGCATGAATGCCTCTGTAATACCCACTGAGATGTTAAAATTCGTAATTTCTTTGCTATCTTCTTTACACTGGATAAACTCTATGATATCAGGATGATCCACTCTCAAAATCCCCATATTGGCACCACGACGAGTTCCACCTTGCTTAACTGCTTCCGTCGCCGCATTAAATACTTTCATAAAAGAAACTGGTCCTGAAGCAACTCCACCCGTTGAACGCACAGCACTGTTTTTGGGACGAAGTTGTGTAAAACTAAAACCCGTACCACCCCCAGATTTATGGATAATCGCTGCATTCTTGATTGCATCGAAAATATCCTCCATTGTGTCCTTAATGGGCAAAACAAAACAAGCACTTAATTGTCCGAGATCTCTTCCTGCATTCATCAAGGTGGGGGAATTCGGCATAAATTCCAGGTTAGACATCAAGTTGTAAAAATCTTTGGTTAGTGCTTGAATTTCTTTTTTGTCTTTGTTATATTTTTCTTCTATTCCGGCCACAACCGTAGCCACGCGATAAAACATGTCCTCTGGTGTTTCGACCACTTGTCCATTTTCTTGTTTCAAATAACGTCTTTCCAAGACTACCCGTGCATTCGGTGTAAAAGCTGCTCTCGGCCATGATTTCGGTGCTTTTTCTGTAAAACTCAACACAAATTCCCCCAACACAATATTTTAAACTTTTCTTTTTACAAGCTCTTGAAGTTCTAGCATAAAACGCTGTACATCCGTAAATTGTCGATAAACTGAGGCAAAACGAATATAAGCAACCTCATCTAAACTAAATAGTCGCTCCATTACCGCTTCCCCTACCGCCTCACTGGAAACTTCACTTTCATGACTATTTCTTAACTTTTTCTCTATGGCATAAGCTGCTTCTTCAATAGCCTCCATTGAGATTGGACGCTTTTCGCAGGCTCTGCGCATTCCCTCTATGATTTTAGCTCGTAAAAATTCATCTCGCCTACCATCTTTCTTAACTACTATCAGTGGAGTATACTCATATTTTTCGTAAGTAGTAAAACGACGAATACAACTGTCACACTCTCTACGTCGCCGAACTACGGTTCCCTCCTCTACCTGGCGGGAATCAAGAACCTTAGTATCCTCATTATTACAAAAAGGACATTTCAAACTTTCACCCCCACATATAGTGCATTATTATTTTAACCATACCACATATAGTGTGTCAAACCTTATTTGGCTATACTAAAACCGTCTCCGCTTCCTTAGGTAACGCTATGTCCTTCATCCTCGTTTTTTTGAAATGATTGATATTTTTAATCTAAATGATCACTAAAGTTTTTTCATTTTCTAAATTAACTCAAGCTAAAAAGGGAATGCTAGATCTAAGGCAACCTAGAATAAGGGTTATAAATTCTAAAAAGAAAGGATGCTCTAAGATGAAAAAGAAACTTCCTAATAAAGCTGCTAATCCCGATACAAAACCCTCGCCGCACAGTCCAGAAAATGCACCTAGTTGGGATTCGAGGCATGATCATGGTTTATCTGAGGATGAGGCTCTTAAAGCTAAAAAGTAATCGACCTTGAACCGTAACTAAATGTTGATTCACTAAAATCTCTATTTTTTGTCAACAGAATGACACCAACCGTTCTTAAAAAGATAAGCTATCCCCTACAGATAGCTTATCTTTATTGCCTTCTATTATAGATTTCCAACAAACCAATTATTTGGGATCTTGTTGTTTAACATGAATAGGTGAAGCAGTGTCCCTCTTTCCTGTATTTAAAATAGCAGTTTTTTTCTTAGCTAAAGTTATTTTTCCCATGGACATATCTTGCTCTATAATAACGATTTTAAATGTATTTTCAACCTTCTCTAAGAGGAAGACTTCTCTTGGATTTACGATAGATATTGCAATCCCGCTTAAGCCAGCTCTACCTGTTCTCCCCACCCGATGAAGGTAGAGCTGAGGATCCTCAGGGAAATCCAAATTAAAGATATGTGTGACATCCTTAATGTCTAAACCTCTTGCCGCCAGGTCTGAAGCTACAAGCAGACTAATTTTGCCGGTTCTAAACTCCTCCATGGCCGTTCTACGTTCGTCTTTTTTCGAACTTCCGTGTAATCCTTCGGCTTCTAAACCATGATATTTAAGCTTCTCCACTATTAGCTTGATTTCTTCACTTTTGTTAATGAAGATTAGTGCTCGCGTTGGGTTTAAGATCCGAATAAGCTTCCTCAGTACCTCAAACTTGTCTCTCTGCTCTGCTAATAAATACATGTGCTTTATGTTGGGAGCAATCATAACCTTCTGAGTAACCTGGATAAACTCTGGATTTTTCAAAGTCTCCGAAAGTTGCTTCAAGGTCGCCTCGGATAAAGTCGCCGAAAACAAAAGAAGTTGTCTTTCTCTTAAGGTTGTCTTAATCACAGCTTTTACGCTCACTACATTATTGTCATCCAGTAAACGGTCCGCTTCATCGATGACTATAGTCTTAATCGTTTGGGCATTAATTTTTCTTTTCTGTATCAGTTCAAGGATTCGACCACTGGAACCCACGAGAATGTGCGGTTTCTCTTTCAGCTTTTCGATTTGCCGAGTAATGTTAACATTCCCAATGATTAAAGCTGCTGTTATGGCTAGTCCCGAATTCTTTGCCAAGATTTCAATTTGTCTTTGAATTTGTATGGCCAACTCATGGGTTGGTGCAAGAATAACTGCCTGTGCTTCTCGCTTATTTGGATCCACCTTCTGAAAAATCGGCAGAAGATAAGCCAGTGTTTTCCCTGTACCAGTTTCTGATTGGCCTAAAACGTCTCTATTTTCCAAAGCAAACGGAATCGCCTTTTCTTGGATCGCCGTTGGCTCAACAATTCCTTCAAGTTTTAAGGCAGTCACCAGTGCTTCTATGAGACCTAGTTGATCAAACGATGTTGTCATGCTATTTCCTCCATTAACGTTTAACGTATTAACATTCGTACTCGTTAAGAACCTCAACCCAACTTGTCCTTATCGTACTCAGTTAATTCGAATGAATTGGCCTATTAAGTGCAACGAATCATTCAATATAAAATAGTTTACCACGTCAAGACAAACTAAAGCAAAATCGAGCTGTAGCAACGGTCGAAGAGATGCTCTCCGTTATCAGAGAATCAATAAGGAATTATTAAAGCAGAGGTCAGGAATTATAAGATCAGAGGCCAAAATGTAAAACACGGTAACAAAGCAAAGAGACTACTAAATTCGTAGTCTCTTCGCTCGTTACCTGGCAACGACCTACTTTCCCAGGATTCTACAATCCAAGTATCATCGGCCCTAGAGGTCTTAACTTCCGTGTTCGAGATGGGAACGGGTG
>JBAQMG010000093.1:0-61432 GCA_049302575.1 Desulfitobacteriaceae bacterium
GGGCTTTTTTGTTGAAACAAAAAGTCTAATTTGGTAGTGGGATTAATGATATAGTGAAACTGTCTACAATGTGTAGCACCGTCGCAGATTTATGAGGGTGCAATAAAACATATTGATGCTGCAAATAATAGGGTTGATCATTATTGAAAAGTGTTAAAATATACTTGGAGAATATAATGAAGTATAACCTTGGTGTGGTTTCAGCATGACACATCAATACTTTGTATAGTTCTCCAGATCATTATTAACACCGTATTGCATCTGAATTTCATTTATACGCGGTATCCACTGGTTTAACCGTTCTTGAACTTCCCTATCGCTTACTTGATCTACAAATAGCACCTGATTTTCACTTAATTGCACAGCAATCTTATACTGATTATTTGTATTATCTGCGCTGACCAGAATTCCTTCATATGGTTCTTTAGTATATGGAGAGTTAAAGAGAAAATCCTCTTTGCTCATTATTTCGCCTTTGACTTGGTTCATTTATAAATCAATCCCCTCTATAGTATTTATTGGAGATATTTTGCCCCAAGATTGGATTTCTATGTAATCACATTTCCTGAAAAGATAGCATTTTATCGGAATTTATCATCTCGTCAAATGTGTTATTTGGAGAGTAAATAAAGCTGATTCAAGTTAGAAATTGAAGAACTATGCTATAATGTAATAGTAGTCGTTTAATAACTTGATTACGATGAGGAGGGATGGATTATCATGGATGATAAAACCAAGGAATTAATGCAAAAAATAATTGCTGATAAAAAACTTAAGAGTGCCAGCCAAAGCGGTTTGCAACGAGGTCCTGGAAGCATGGGCAATACCCGAAATGCGATAAAGAAGTTTAAAAAGGGTGGCGTATTCGATAAATAGTCTAGCTGTTTAAACAATGATTTTAACCTTAATTTACTATAATAAGCTATAGAATCAGTTTTTTCTGGTTGTATAGCTTCTTTATTTGGTAAGAATGTTTAAAAGCCTTTTGGTATTCTAACGAATTACGATATTTCTCATATAAAGTTCACATAATGGTAACAAATTTATTTTATGATAACTACAGAGGACAACACAACCGTTAATTCTGCGGTTTATATATAAGGTAATACGTTTCTTTCTTTTCATTCTTTCCTCCTTCTTATTCTTATTTCCCCTCCTAGTGAGGGGTATTTTTTTTCTCTAAAGTATAATTTCAAGGTATACACTAGTGTGACAATACGTCTGATTATACTATCAGATTTTCATGATAAAAGAATTTTACTTCTGGGATGCTTGAAAAAGAGGGCTTACTTTTATATAATATATATGAATACATGTTCATATGATTGGAAGTGATAGTTCTATGTTGAAAAAGGAAAGTGAACAGGGTAAGGGTTGTTGTCAAAAAGTACTGATAGATTCTACACCCTCGAATATCGAAAATCTCAAAGAAAGCTGCCCTAGCTGTGATATTGTTTGTATACATTCCGAAAGAATTAAGAGTGTTAGCCATAAACTTATCCAACCCGAGCAAGCCGGAGATTTAGCAGATTTGTTTAAGACCCTCGCTGATCCTACGCGAGTAAAAATCCTTGACGCACTCTCTAAAGCAGAGTTTTGTGTATGCGATTTAGCTGAAATCTTAGGTCTTAGCCAGTCAGCAACCTCACATCAGTTACGTGTCTTGCGCAATAACAAGCTTGTAAAATATCGACGCGAAGGAAAAATGATTTACTATACTCTTGATGATGAACACGTTTTGGGACTGTACAGTCAAGGATTAGAACATATTTCTGAACACCACTAAAGTAGCAGCAAGGCGGGGACTTAAAGGGGGAAAAAGTGATGCCAGTAAAAGAAGAGAAAATTGAGGAACGTGTTAAATACCGGATTGAGGGGGATTTTTGCGCCAATTGTTCCGCCAAAATGGAGAGAGCGCTTAGCGAAACGAAAGGTATAGGACCGACTAATATCAATTATGCTTTAAAGACGGTAGTATTGCCTAATTCTTTGGTTAGAGAAGCCCAAATTATTATAGAAAACATCGAACGCGGAGTCAAGCTTGTACCAATAGAAAAGCGCAAAATCAAGGTAAATCAAGGATCTGAAAGAATTCTATTTAGCATAAAGTTGGTAAGAATAATGATAGCCAGCCTACTGTTTATTATTGGCTTGGTTTTTGGCTCACAGTGGCAAGATGCTTCGTTGACAGCCTTAGAGTACATTGTTTTTCTTTCGGCATATCTTCTAGTTGGCTACGAGGTTTTAAATAAAGCTTTGCGAAACATTTTTAAGGGAGCTATTTTCGACGAGAATTTTCTAATGTCCTTAGCGACAATTGGGGCTATAATGATCCATCAATTACCAGAAGCAGTTGGCGTTATGTTGTTCTATTCCATAGGTGAGTATATCGAAGCTCTGGCCGTCGACCGATCACGTCATTCAATACAAGCCTTGCTCGAATTCAGACCTGATTACGCCAACCTAATGAACCAGTCAGAGGTTATTAAAATTGATCCGGAAGAGGTGCAAGTTGGCCAACAGATCATGGTGCGCCCCGGAGAAAAGGTTCCTCTTGACGGTAAAGTTCTTCACGGCAGTTCCTACCTCGATACTTCGGTTCTCACTGGGGAATCAGTTCCCCGAAGAGTAGAGGCTGGAGACACCATATTGGCGGGAATGATCAATCAATCAGGAGTTCTTGTTGTTAGCGTAACTCATGAGGTTGCAGAGTCCTCCGTCCAAAAAATCTTAGACTTAGTAGAAAATGCAGGTTCTCGTAAAGCCAGTACCGAAAAATTTATTACGACTTTTGCCAGGTATTATACTCCGATGATAGTGCTCATCGCTCTCGGGATTGCCGTTATCCCTTCGTTATTTTTTGGCGGTGTCCTTAGGGAATGGCTCTACCGAGCGATGACAATTCTGGTTATTTCTTGTCCCTGTGCCTTGGTGATTTCCGTTCCCTTGGGGTATTTCGGGGGGATTGGTGGTGCCTCTAAGCATGGGATTTTGGTGAAAGGGGCTAACTTTTTGGAAGCACTCACTGGCGTCCGAACGGTAGTCTTCGATAAGACTGGAACCTTGACCCAAGGGGTGTTTGAAGTGGTTCAAATTAAGGCTGCTAACGGCTTCAATGAAACGGAATTATTAGAAATCGTGGCCACAGCCGAAGCCCATTCTAACCATCCGATTGCTAAGTCTATTCGGGAGAGATTCGGAAAGAATATCGATGCTGGACTTATTGAGGGTTATCAGGAAATAAGCGGAAAAGGGATACGGGCTAGCCTTCGGGGGCAAGAAGTTCTAGTGGGCAAGGTCGATCTCTTGGCTCAAGCGGGAATAAGCATTCCCAGTGAAGTAAGCAAGGGGGCTGCTGGTACAACTGTCTACGTTGCCCACAAAGGTCAGTATGCAGGGTACTTGCTTATAGCAGATAAAATAAAAGTGGGTGCTCGTGAGACAGTTCAAGCTCTCAACGAGGCTGGCATAAAAACGGTCATGTTAACAGGAGATAATCTAGCTGTTGCTCAAGCAGTTTCCAGTGAACTAGGCTTAACTGAATACCATGCTGATTTATTACCTGAAGATAAGGTTGCTTGGCTAGAAAAACTAATTAGTGAATCCAAGGCTCAGGGTAAAGGGAAAGTAGCTTTTGTTGGGGACGGAATTAACGATGCACCAGTCTTGACTAGAGCGGATATTGGGATTGCTATGGGAGGATTAGGAGCGGATGCTGCAATTGAGGCGGCAGATGTCGTATTGATGGAGGATCAGCCGGAAAAACTCTTGAGTGCCATAAGTATTGCTCGTTTCACTAAAAGGATTATTTGGCAAAATATTGTTTTCGCTCTTTTAATTAAACTAGGCTTTATAATCTTGGGAGCCTTTGGTGTCGCTAATATGTGGGAAGCTGTGTTTGCTGATGTGGGTGTCGCTTTAATAGCTATCTTCAATGCTACACGCGTAAGGAACTTCTCGGTTCCTAAGATTAACCGCAGCAACGAGGTCAATTAAAGGTATTAACAATTCTTTACCGTGGACACGCGAGTATATGTATAAAGCTGAAGTTAACGCATAAGAGAAAATCAAGCAGGTCAATAAGAACCCCCTCGAAGTTTAGAAGGGGTTCTTATTGACCTTGGCTAGTTTAAGGTTTTGCTGAAATCTAATTCAGTGTGAAGTAGAGTAGGATAGAAGTATTAAACTTCGTTTATGAAATTATGGATTGTTAAGATATAATAGTTCTGTTATTAGAAAGAGAGGTCTGAGCATGGGAAAAACACTCATCGTAGCAGAGAAACCGTCTCAAGCACGTGAATATGCCTCGGCCTTGGGCGTACAGGGTAAAAGAGATGGGTATTTAGAAAATGAGCAGTATGTGATTACCTGGTGCTTTGGCCATCTTTTAGAGTTGGAGCGTCCAGAGGCCTATATGGATCTAGACCAAGTAGGAAAACGTTGGAGTTTAAGGCGCTTGCCGGTTTTGCCAGGCTTAACTGCCTTTCGACGGGTGGTTAAATCCGGGGCGAGCAAACAATATCAGGTGATTCAACAGTGGTTAAAGTCTTCGGACATTGAGCAAGTCATTTGTGGAACGGATGCTGATCGGGAGGGTCAAGTGCTCTTCCAGGAAGTGTGGGATGCCTCCAAGTGCCGCAAACCTTTAGCTAGGCTTTGGATTTCTTCCTTGACGACCGCGGCAATTCGGGAGGGTATAACCCGTCTTCGACCTGCAGAAGTTGTGGCGGGTTTGGCTGCTGCTGGGTACGGTAGATCCTTCGCGGACTGGGACTTCGGAATGAATCTGACAGAAGGGTTTACTTCGCTATTTGGAAGTTTTGATCAAGTGCGCAAGAAACCCAATGTTATCTCGATTGGTAGAGTACAGACCCCGACTCTGGCCTTGATCGTGGAGCGAGAATGGGAGATTGAACGCTTTGTTGCCCTGCCCTACTATGAAGTGCGGGCTGAGTTTTCCTCAATACAGGGAGAATATCCCAGTCGTTGGTTTGATCCAAGTGAGGAAGGGAAACGTCTTACGAATCGTCAAGACGCTGAAGATATTGTGCTTAAAACTCAGGGTAAACCTGGAGAAATAGTTAAAATGGAACAGAAGGATGTTCAGGAACCTCCACCGCTCTTGTTTGATCTAACGTCCTTGACGATCACAGCCTCAAAGCGCTATAGTTTTAGCGCAGAAAAGGTTTTACAGTTAGCTCAATCCCTTTATGAGAAAAAAGCTATTACCTATCCACGCACAGACTGTGCCTATTTATCTGAGGACCTTCTACCGAAGTTACCTGCTCATCTTAAGGCTATACGTCAAGGGCCCTACACTAATTTGGTCGATGAAGCTAGTCAATTAGGAGTACCCAAGGGAAAACGCGTCATCAATACGATCACCGCACATCATGCTATCATTCCGACAACTGAGAAAGCATTCATCGAAAAACTTTCAGGCGAAGAACAGAAACTATACGACTTGATCGTTCGGCGATTTCTGGCAGTTTGGTTTCCACCCGCTCGTTATCATCAGACTGAAGTGGTGACTGAGGTCGAGGGTGAACTCTTTCGGACAAAAGGCAAGGTATTACTGAGCTTGGGCTGGAAGAAAGTCTATGATACAGAGGATCAAGAGGACGGGCTTGAGCCTTTAAATGCTGATAACAAAGGGCTAGGAAAAACGAAAACCTCTGGACGCAAAGCCAAGAAGAAAGAGGACAGTGACCAGCCGGATGATGAAAATAGGGCTTTACCCCCCCTACACCAAGGGGAGAGTGTACGGACAAAACGGGTTTTTAGTGAAGAAAAGACCACCAAACCTCCCAAACGCTTTACTCAAGGTGATTTACTTAAAGCGATGGAGGGTGCAGGTAAGCAAATTGATGATGAGATTCTACGTCAACAATTGAAAGGGAAAGGCCTTGGCACAGTGGCGACCCGACCAGCTATTATGGAAAATCTTATCGATAGGGGATACATTTTTCAAGAGCAAAAGGTCCTCAAACCCACTGGAAAAGGCTCAGAGCTTATTCGACTGATCAAGGAAAGACTGCCTCAGGCTCAGCTCCTGATTAGTGCGGAAATGACGGGACAAATGGAGTTTAATCTTTCAAGAGTGGAAAAGGGAGAATTGAGTATAGAAAGCTATATGGCGGACGTGGAAAACGCCATTCGTCTAATTATCCAAGAACTGAGATCTTTTGAAGCTAAATACGGTAAAAGTCCTTTGGCTTTAGCGCCTTCAGAACGATCAAAGAAAGCAGATAAAGGGGAAGGGACAATTAAAGATCGTCAGAAAGAAAGTAAAGTTCAGGGGTCAAAGAAGGAAGTTAGAGGAACCTTAACAGAAGGTAATTCGAACGAAGCTAATTCAGTGGGAGGGAATTCTTCAGAGGGAGAGAAATCAATAAGAAAGAACTTAACCGAAGAAGAGGGCATGCAAACCAAAAAGAAGAGGACAAGTGTAAAGAAGGCGCTAAAATCAAAAGTAGTCGACGAAGATAATAGTCAAGAGACCCCTGCTAGAGCAACGGTAGTAAGGAGTATTAGTCAAGCTGAAGTCCTAGGTATTTGCCCACGTTGTGCTGGAAATGTAATAGAAGGACAGAAGGGTTATGGTTGCGCTAACTGGCGAAATGGCTGCCGGTTCATTGTCTGGAAAAGTGCGATTTGCGGCAAAGTTCTTTCTCCCAATCAAATAAAAAGCCTCTTGAAGAAAGGGAAGACCCCGCTGATCAAAGGGTTTAAATCCAAAACGGGAAAAGCTTTTGCAGCTTACCTGATCTGGGAAGATCGCGTAGAGGGGAAACTGAAATTCGAGTTTGAAGAAAGCAATTAAAGAGGTCCATGAATATGCGAGAAGAAATTAAGGTTAGAGAACTAAAAGTAAGGTTAATTGATATCTTCCTGGTTTTCTTAAAAATGGGGTTAACTGCCTTTGGACCCTCGATGATTGTAGAAGCCAAAAAGCAGATTGTAAGACGCAAAGGGTGGATCTCCGAGCAAGAGGTCTTAACTGGTTTGGCGTTAGCACAGTTTTTGCCCGGAGCTACCTATGCAAACTTTGCCGTTTTTTTGGGCTACAGTATAAGAAAACTGCAGGGTGCTATAGTAAGTTTTCTGGGTTTTATCTTACCGCCCTTTACGCTGATGCTAGTTTTAGCCTACTTATACTTTCGATATAGTGATATTCCAGTTGTCTTAACGATGCTTCGTGGTTTACAGGCAATAGTAGTTGCACTCATTGCCAATGCTATTTGGGAGCTTGCAAAATTAGTGCTTAAAGATTGGCAAGCTCTTCTAATCTTGGCCATTTCCATAATACTGGGTTGGGCTAATCCTAATATTTTCTTAAGTTTATTTTGTGCAGGGCTTCTGTCCATAGGCTTGTACAGGCCATGGAGGAATAAAGGTAAGCAGTGTAAGGTAATCAGTGATCATAAAAACGATCATTATTGGCGTGAAGTTATAATAGTCATCTCAGTTCTATTGGCTATCTCGGTAATTTCAGCGTTTAATCCCCTTATCTTAAAGCTTGAAGTTGTGTTTTTTAAAATTGGATTGTTGGTTTTTGGGAATGGCTTTACGATGATTCCATTAATCCAGCACGAGGTAGTTAACGTTTACCATTGGCTTGATGATAGTCAATTCAGAGTTGGGATTGCTTTGGGGCAAATTACGCCTGGTCCGGTTGTTATTACCGCAACCTTTGTCGGTTATAAGGTATTAGGCTTATTAGGAGCCCTTGCTGCAACTCTTGGCATCTTTGCGCCTAGCTTTCTACTTGTTGTATTAGTGATGCCTTTTTATCAGAGGTTAAGAGAGCATGCCTGGGTTAAGGTCATCTTTAACGGTGTATTGGTCGCTTTTGTGGGTTTAATGCTGATTGTCTTGTTTAATATGAGTAAACAAAGTCTAGTCGATCCCTTAACAATTTGTTTTGCTATATTTGCCCTGATTTCCTTGCGGGTGTGGAAAGTTGAGGTTTTGTGGGTAGTCCTAGGTGGTACAAGCCTTTATTTGCTTTGTGTAAATGTTTTAAATTTATAGTCGCTTTCGCTTATACGAATAAGATCCTATCAACGAGTGTGATACTAGTCACAGCATTGGAACTCATTTAAAGTTAAGATAAGAGAGTAAAGGTGGTGTGCTTCCAATGTCAACAAATATCTTTCATAGGTATATCTCTAAAATGAAGGGAATACGCCGAACAAATCCTTTGGTCGCTCCTCCGATTTTTGATGTATTTATCTCAGCGTTAGGAGCCTTTCTGGGAATAATGACTGTGGCTGTGTTATCTATGGTTTACCATATGCCGATGCTGGTAGCGTCTTTTGGAGCTTCAACTGTTTTGGTGTATGGTGTTCCAGACGCCCCTCTTTCACAACCGCGTAATGTTATTTTCGGCCACCTGCTTTCAGCAGTGATCGGTGTTAGTGTATATAGTTTATTTGGTTCAACTTGGTGGTCTGTAGCTTTAGGAACGAGCGTAGCTCTTGTTGTAATGATCCTCACCAAGACCACTCATCCGCCGGGAGGAGCTACAGCGATGGTTGCCATTTTGAATAAGGCGCAGCCGCTCTTTATACTTACGCCAGTATTAGCAGGAGCAGTAATCCTGATCATTATTGGGATATTGATAAACAATTTGTCTCCCAATAGATCTTATCCAAGGTACTGGATTTAGGGAGGATTGAAAAGATGTTTAAGAAAATTTTAGTTCCCACGGATTCCTCAGAATACTCGAGCCGAGCTTTACACCAAGCTCTGGAGTTAGCACAGCTAAGTGGGGCAGAAATCCTTTTGCTTCATGTAACGTTTACTCCTGAAGCCTTGGGGTATGCTCTTTCAAACGGGATTGCCGTCCTCCAAGATCAGCTGGAGCTTGACGGCGAACAAGCTTTAGCCGCAACTTTGGCTGGAGTTAATCCTTCAGGACAGGTTAAGGTTAGGAAAAAACAGAGGCCTGGTCATCCGGCGGTCGTTATCTTGGAAGAAGTTGAGCTTGAAAACGTTGACCTGATTGTGATGGGAAGTCGTGGCTATGGCCCGATGGCTGGATCTGTTTTGGGAAGTGTTAGCCAAAGAGTTGTGCAAAAGGCTAGCTGTCCAGTGCTCATTGTTAAATAAACTTGCAGGGACAAATGAGTTTTTTATCATGCCTAAGGTTTCTTTCACACTCACGTTCTAATCCCCCAGTCATTAACTAATAAAGCGGCTCCTAAGGCAGCGGTAAGCTCTGGCTCAGGTGGGATAATGATTTTTAGTTTAAGCTCTTTTTCTAGGTAATTTATAAGTTGACGGTAATGGGCACCACCACCTGTGAAAATTAGAGTTTCAGAAACGCCTAAACTTTCGACAAAGTTGGATAAACGTTTGGCCGTACTTTTAAAGAGTCCAGCTATAACTTCAGCTTTAGGCGCACCTTTGGCTAATAGTGTGATTACCTCAGACTCGGCAAAAACTGTACACATAGAATTGATGGTTACAGGTTTAATATCTTCTGGAAGCTCCAGTTCCGCGGGGTTAATCTCTAAGCCTTTGAGGATTACGTCTAGGAAACGCCCTGTGCCAGCAGCACATTTATCATTCATCATAAACTTGACTACTTTTCCGAGGGAGTTTTTTTTAATGGCTTTAGCATCTTGACCGCCTAAATCTAAGATAAAGGGATATTCCGGGAAGATATGATGGCAACCTTTGGCTTGACAGGTGATTTCAGTGACTACTTTGCCTTCGGGGAAACTTACTCTACCATAGCCAGTGACCATAATTTCCTCTGGCTTTTTGCCTGTTGTTTGAATAAAGTCATTTATTAGTTCTTTGCCAGCAGTGAGTGTATCAAAACGTGAGGGGATAATCCGTTGATAAATAGCTTGACCATCCTCCAAAGCAACAATTTTAGCGTTGACTGAGCCAAGGTCGACTCCAATGACAGCCATTATTTTATCATCTCCAGAAATGCTCCAATACGGGTTTGGAGTTGTCCTTGATCTTCATCAGAAAAGTCACTTTCTAATTTTAAATAGGGGATTTCTTTTTCTGTGAGGGCTTTGGACACAAAATAACTTTCAACTCCGTAGGGCTGGCAAAATTGTAGAGTAAAATCTATCACCCCATCGGCTTTTAGATTTTTAGCCATTGAAAAAATGTCGTCAATTCTTCCGCTATTAGGTGTAAAGCAGGCACAGTTTACATTTAAAGGTCGTTTGGCAATATTTTCGAGGAGAGCTGGTATTTCTTTGGCAGGTTCTACTAAGTCTTTATAATAGCGTTCGCCGGTGCAAGTTTCTTCCCCTACAACAACTCCGCCGGCAGCCTCAATTAATGCATGGATCTTCCAAGCTGGTATTGGTTGTGGTGTTCCAGAGATTAAGATCCGAGGAGCATCGACTGGGGCAACACCAATCCCTTGACTCACTCTTTCATCCAGTTCATCACAAAGGACATTAACTTTTTCGGCAAAACGCACAGGATCATCAAAGAAGGCCAATTGATTAATGACTAAAACATCTAAACCGTGGATCGGTGAGGGAGTATGTTTGCGTAAATCCGCTAAGCGTTTTAAAGCTAGCCGTTTGTTATTAATCTTTTCAATCCCCGCCTGAAGATTTTCTTTGGTTAAAGTAACTCCAGTTTCTTTCTCTACAAAAGTGGCAAATTCTCCGATTTCTTCAGTCCACAAAGTTAGGTCTCTAGGTTGTTTTTTCTGGGGAAGTTCTAGGATATAGGTGGGAATATACTCATTAAGAATCTCCCAGGCTTTTTTCTTACCGTCGCAGGTAGTTTCCCCAATGACATAGTCAGAAACTTGGAAATAGGGGCAGATTCGTTCTAGTTTAAAGCCTAAGGCTGATTTAATTAAGGGGCAGGTATTTTTAGGTAAGACTTTTTCTCCTGCGGGGACTGAATATTGTGCTCCAGCACAAAGCCCAATACAGGCACTTCCAGTAGCAACAATGATTTCTTCCGGTACAAAAACGCAAAAGGAAGCGAAAACCTTGTGCCCTTTTTCCTTTAAGTCATAAAGTTCTTTAACCCTAATCCCATGAATATCACCAACCACGAAATCAAAGTAGCCCATGTTTGCTGGGCGGTTGGGACGGTTAAGAAAAAGTTCGGTGTAGACGGCAGGAAGGGGTGCTAAAAAATCATCGTGTTTTTCCAAATCCATCTCGAGTAGTGCCCAAAGTTCTCGGTTTTCCATACTTTGCCTCCCTAAGGTTTATTTTTTATGGTTATTATAACATAACTAATATATTATTTGATACATATAAATAATATGATAATAAATCAAAATTTCAAAGAAAACTCTTTTTATTATAGGTTTTTAATGATAGAATATATTAAATAATTCTTATGATTGAGAGGGGAAGATTATGTCGTTAGCCTATTTGATAAGCTCAGATTCAATTGGCCATCAAGATCCGGAATTGGGTAAACGCCTGATGCACAATTTCTTTATGAAGCTTTTGGAGGCGGCTGAGAAACCGTCACATATTCTTTTTCTGGAAAGAGGAGTGCAACTTCTGCTGCCTGAATTTTCTGCTGTAAACGTTTTCAAGATTTTAGAAAATGAGTCTAGTGTAGAGCTGTTGGCTTGCGTGACTTGCTTAGATTATTACGGGATCAGAGATAAGATCGAGGTTGGCAAGATTTCCAGCATGCCCGAGATTATCGCTGCTATGCACGAAAGCGATAAAGTGATACATCTTTAAATACGCGAACGGATAAATACCTGTTGTCATTTATGTGACATTAAATACAGGGGTGTCGCCAAGCGGTAAGGCACCAGACTCTGACTCTGGTATTCGTTGGTTCGAATCCATCCACCCCTGCCAACGTCTTGTCCGTAAGTCTGAGGGACATGCAAATTAACTTTTTTACAAATCCATTGACACAAAAATGTACCTATGCTAAACTCGTGTTAATCAATGTGAATTAAATAGGTAATAAACGAGTACACATTCTTATGAGATAGGAACGTGTTTAGGGGAAGTCAGTTTAATTCTGACGCGGTCCCGCCACTGTAATAGGGAGTAGCCTTACAGTATGTCTCTGGATTTTTTATCTGGGAAGACGTAGGGTTATGATGAACTAAAGCCAGGAAACCTGCTCGTTTTATTTTGACCTTTAGCACCCACGACGGATGGGGGGAAGGATATTTATGTTCTTAACATATTTATAACCTCCTGCCTTTGGGTGCAGGAGGTTATTTGTTTCCATTTTTATAGGGACAAGGTGCTTTAATCCTGAGGGATTAAGCTAATGAAAGTGATTAGAACTGTGACGGAAAGAAAACTCGAAACGGATATTCACTCGAGTTTTCGCACATCCGAAACAATTTAACTGCCTGTCCGAATCACATCGCTTTAATTAGGGGGGTGTATGATTTGGTCCGGTTTTTTTTATTTATTTTAGATGGTTGATAATAAACCACAAAATTATGGAATTTAAAAGATTAATTATTTAGGTGTAATGAAAAGGAGTTGTCAATTTTATGGACCTACGCAAGTTTAAAAATATCGGTTTATTAATCGCTTATATAATTGCTGTCTATATTGTCTTTCCCAATAATGCTTATGCTATGCATATTATGGAAGGATTCTTGCCTTTTAACTGGGCTGCCTTCTGGTGGATTGCCATGATTCCGTTTGTGATTATCGGGGTACGTTCCATTAAGAAAACAGTGACTGAACACCCTAGTTTAAAGATGTTGCTCGGTATGGCCGGAGCATTTGCTTTTGTTTTGTCGGCCTTGAAAATTCCCTCTGTATCCGGTAGTTGTTCGCACCCGACAGGAGTGGGTTTAGGTACGATCCTGTTCGGACCTACAGCTATGACCGTATTGGGAATGATGGTCTTAATCTTTCAAGCCCTTCTAATCGCTCATGGCGGAATCACAACTCTAGGAGCAAACACGTTTTCTATGGGGATCGTGGGACCGTTCGTTTCATACGGTATTTATAAGGGTACAAAGAAACTGGGGGCTCCGCTGTGGTTATCGGTGTTTCTGGCTGCAACATTAGGAGATCTTATGACCTACATCACAACCTCCTTTCAGTTGGGGCTGGCGTTTCCGGCAGCTTCAGGCGGCGTAATGGCTTCTGCTCTGAAATTCATGGGAATCTTTGCTTTCACTCAACTGCCCTTAGCCATTAGCGAAGGTATCCTGACCGTTCTTGTCATAAATATTCTGAGTGCTTACAATCAAAAAGAGTTGGGGTTCTTAGGCGTATTTACTGGGAAAGAGTTACCCACTAAAAAACAGGGGGTGAAAATATGAAACCCATTGCCAAGAACGGAATCTTACTAGTAATTGTTGTTGCACTGGCCTTCGGTCCCCTTTTTCTGGCACGCAATGCCGAATTCGCCGGAGCCGATGTTCAAGCAGGAGAAGCGATCAGCGTGGTAGCTCCCAATTATCAACCTTGGTTTAAACCTTTGTATGAACCAGCGAGCGGAGAAGTCGAAACATTCTTGTTTGCTCTGCAAGCAGCCCTCGGAAGCGGATTCTTTTTTTACTACTTGGGCTATTCGAAAGGAAAACACAACGCCAGTAAGAGGGATCAAGCGTGATAAACATTGATAGTTACGCCTATAGCAATAATCTAAAAACAGTTCACCCCGTAGAAAAGTCTCTTTTTGCGATGCTTACCATGGGAGTGTGTCTAACCGCTTCCAGGGTAATCACCCCTCTGATCGTCTTAGCTTTAATGGCTGGGGGGATAATCTTTAAAGCCGGCATTCCAGCTCGAGTTTTTGTCAAGCTAATGCTTGTTCCTCTTTCGTTTCTCCTGATCAGCGTTTTAACGATTGCTTTTTCAGTCTCGACCAATCCTTCGGTATTTTGGCTAGCTCAAACCATGTATGGTCTCACCGTAGGAATACACTACCCAGATTTGATCACCGCGGTTCATCTCTTTCTAAGATCGTTAGGGGCTGTTTCCTGTCTTTACTTTCTAGCCCTAACCACACCCATGATTGAAATAATCACAGTACTTCACAAGATGAAAGTCCCTGTGATTATCACCGAATTGATGGTGCTCATTTATCGCTTTATCTTTGTCTTTATGGAAACAGCCACCACGATTCGCCGTGCTCAGCTTTCTCGTTCAGGGTATGTAACAATGAAAAGTTCTTTCCGTTCTTTGAGCCGGCTCTCCTCTGCTCTTTTAGGGAAAGTTTTCGTGAAATCCCAAGAACTTTACAATGCAATGGCAGCTCGATGTTACACGGGAGAGATTAAGGTGCTTACAAAGAAGCATCCAATTAGCCTTAGAAATTACATTATTATAACTGGGTTTGAACTTCCTTTAATTTTGTTGAATTTACTTGGGAGGTAATGAATTTGTCAGAGGTCATAATTGAGGCGGTTAATGTAGAGTATTCTTATCCTGACGGCACAAAGGCTTTACTCAAAGTAAGTTTACAAGTTGAAAAAGGAGAAAAGCTAGCCATTCTGGGATCAAACGGAGCTGGAAAATCCACTTTGTTTATGCAATTTAACGGAATTTATCGTCCTAATTCAGGTTCTATAAAGTACCAGGGACAAGATATTTCCTATAAAAACAAGGCGCTCATCGAATTACGCAAGAAAGTGGGTATCGTTTTTCAAGATCCGGATAGTCAGTTGTTTTCAGCTAGCGTTTGGCAGGATATCTCTTTTGGTCCTCTGAATCTCGGACTTTCAGAAGAAGAAGTGATAGCCAGAGTCAAACAAGCCCTGATCGATACGGAAACCACCGACCTTCAAGATAAACCTACTCACTTGTTAAGTTACGGGCAGAAAAAACGGGTTTCTATCGCAGGCGTTCTGGCGATGGAACCAGAAGTGATTATTTTTGATGAACCAACAGTCGGGCTGGATCCACGTCACGCTCGGGAGCTCATGCAGCTTCTGGAAAAGTTGAGCAATGAGGGTAAAACTATTATCATATCTACTCATGATGTCGATTTAGCGTATTCTTGGTCAGACCGAATAGCAATTATTTACAGTGGAGAGATAATCGCACACGGAGAACCCAGCGAAATATTCAAGCGACCTGAGATTATTGAACGTGCTGATTTAGCACTTCCTTGGCTGATAGAAATGCATAGTAAACTGGTGCAAAAAGGCTGGCTGCCACCGGCTATCTCTTTGCCAAAGTCAAAGGAAGATTTGTTTAGTAGTATTGCGGCAAAGAGCGAAAGGAAATTGTCTGTACTTTAATAATTCTTCCTTTGGTAGCTTTATATCAGGCGTAAGCTGTTGTAGGGGTTGACGACTAGTTTGAGACTTGCACCTAAAGTAATTTTAGATAAAAAAATGAATTAGCATTTTCGTTTTGGCCGGATATTTTGTTCAGTTCGTCATCTTTGGAGTGAGGAAGAGCTTCAAGGTGAAGGTACTAGAACGGTCAAAAATTAGGAGGACAAAATGCAACAAGGGCTCATCCATATTTATACTGGTACAGGAAAAGGAAAGACGACAGCAGCCATCGGGTTGGGGATCAGGGCGTATGGACAGGGACTTAAGGTCCTCATGGTTCAATTTTTAAAAGGATGGACTACGGGAGAAATGAAAGTCATCGCCAGTTTAAGACCGTACTTTCAGCTCTTTCAATATAAAAAAAATGACAAATTCACTTGGGGAATGACAGATGAAGAAATGGAAGGAATAAATGGAGAAATCAGGATTGGTCTGAACTATACTATTGAGGCCGTCATAAGCGGTGAATGGGATTTGATCATCATGGACGAGATTATGGCCGCTGTGAATTGCGGGTTCCTGCCTCTGGAGGAAGTAGTCGAGCTTGTTAAGATCAAGCCACTAAAACTGGAACTCGTTCTGACAGGGAGGGATGCTCCATTAGAGCTGATCGAGTTGGCTGATTATGTCTCGGAAATAACTGCCCGCAAGCATCCTATGGAAAAGGGGATAGTGGCGCGGGAGGGAATCGAGTACTAAACGTAAGAGATAGCTCCTAGTAGGGGGAGCTATTTCTTTTTATAACAAGCCAGAAGACCTGCTCGTGAGGAGCGCTGCTAGCACTACGAGAGCAACCGCCAGACCGTCTTTGACGCTGTGCTCTTGGGCCGCAAACCCTACATCAAGTGGGAGGCGACAGCGTCGGATTTGGCGTTAGTGCACGGGATATTGGCAAAAACAGGTCTGGGGGAATTTGCCCTGTGCTACTTAGATGAACTGAGCGGAGGGGAACTGCAGAAAGTAGTTATCGCTAGGGCCTTGGCCCAGGAACCCGAGGTTCTGTTATTGGATGAGCCAACTAGTAACTTGGATCTGAGAAACCAAATGGTCGTGATCCTCAGGTGAGAATGTTTAAGTATTGAGAGGATGAAGAATTATGATTGATGTGGTGCCAGATCCCAACAATTGCTTGTAAATTTCAGGTAATTATATTAGTATAAATCTAAGAATGATCCCGTGCTGTCTTTGTGAATGCACCGGAGATCTGATGTTCGATCTTAGATAGGTGGTGCTAAATAATGAAGAAAAGAATCGCCATTGGTGTCAGCGATTTTCGAGAAATGCTAACAGGAGATTACTACTATGTCGATAAGACCTTATTTATAAAAGACATCCTGGAGGATGGTTCCAAAGTAATTCTGCTGCCCCGTCCACGGCGTTTTGGCAAAACCCTCAACATGTCCATGTTGGCTTACTTTTTGGAAAAATCAGCGATAGATAATAGCTCGCTTTTCGAGAACCTAGCGATCAGCCAGCATTCGGACTGCATGGACAAACAGGGGCAATACCCCGTTATCTATCTGACCTTTAAGGATCTCAAACATAATACCTGGGAAGTGACGTATGATAGCTTAGTGCAGTTAATCTATACGGAGTATAATCGGCACCTTTATTTGATGGATTCACCAGTTATGAGTGATATGGATAAGAAGTACTTTCATCGGGTTGGCATGGACGAAGGCAGTGAAGCCGATTATGCCAGTAGTATTAAGAAATTATCGGAATTTCTGACCAAACACTATGGTAAAAAAACCATAATTTTAATTGACGAATATGATGTGCCAATTCAGCAGGCCTATCTAAAAAAATATTATGATCCGCTCATCTCCTTCATGCGCAACTTTATGACCGCTGCTCTAAAAGATAATAACTATTTAGAAAAGGCGGTCTTAACAGGGGTGATGCGAGTGGCTCGGGAGAGCCTTTTTTCAGGGCTTAATAATCTATCTGTGTGGACCCTATTAGATGAACCGTATTGTAAGCAGTTTGGCTTTCTAGAAACAGAGGTCGAAGAGCTCTTGAATTATTACGGAATAGAATCGCAGATAGAAGAAGTTCGCAACTGGTATAACGGTTATATTTTTGGTAATGCCGTGATCTATAATCCTTGGTCGCTTCTGAAATACGCGCAGAATTGGAAGGGCGGTTTGCAACCGTATTGGATAAATACCAGCGATAACGAAATCGTCCATCGCCTGATCAGCCGGGGAGGGCCGGCTTTGAAGATGGAATTAGAAGACCTTTTGCAGGGCACTGCCGTGGTAAAGACCATTAACCAGAACATCTCCATGGGGGAAGTCGAGAAAAATGACCAAAACGTCTGGAGCTTTCTGCTGTTCAGCGGTTATCTCAAGCCTATAAGCCGGGATATCATAGATGGAGAGATGATCTGCAGCCTGGCGATACCGAATCGGGAAGTCCAAACGATCTATCGCGATATCGTAAAATCCTGGTTTAGTGATTCCGTCCATTCAGATTTTCTGAAGACCATGTTGAAAAGCTTGACTAGTGGGCAGATCGAAGTCTTTGCCAGTCATTTCAAAGAATATGTGCAAAGCAGCTTTAGCTACTTCGATACCGGAGGAAAAGTACCGGAAAAGATTTACCATGCCTTTGTGCTGGGCCTCCTGGTAGGGTTGCGTCCTGATTATGAAATCAAGTCCAACCGAGAGGGCGGTTATGGACGCTATGATGTCATGGTCATTCCCCAGGATACGAGCAAGGCGGGTCTAATTATCGAGTTTAAGAGTGTCGATCCGGAGGAAGTAAAGGATCTAGAACAGGTCGCTCAGTTAGCTCTACAGCAGATCGAAGCGCAGGAATACCAGCAGGAATTGTTCGAGCGGGGAATCCATAAAATCATCAAGCTGGGCATCGTCTTTCGGGGGAAAGAGGTATTGGTGAAGGATACCCATTAGACCTGCCAATAAATCCAGGCAGTTTTCGTCCGAACTTTCTCCGTCACAAATCCATTGATAGAGATCCCTTCAAGATAGCTCCTTATTAACCTGTTTTTCTCATCGCCTGAGTTATTCTCCGCTGCAAAGAGCGTACCATAATAAACACAAGCTTCTTCCACCGTTCGGACATGGTCTAGATCCGTATCGACATAGGCAATACTGGGATAATAGCCAGTTAGCCAAAGGATGTTTAAAATGCTGTAAACGGTATTGCTGTAAAATTTCCCTTCTTTAAGCTTAAGAATTTCTGTGCGAATAATGTCCTGAACAGAGTCGACACGATCCACAAAATTGGACAAAAAGCAGTAGCCCTTGCTGGCAGCGATCATCTTCTCTAAGGTGCTTTGATCATGGATCCCGGGGCTGTTGATGGCAGTCACCAAGTCAAACCTTTTTCTCCAGCCGTAGTCTTCAAGGTTGACTTCATCCCAGTTTAAGTTTTTAAACGAGACATTGGTGAGACTCGCAGCTTCGGCATTCTTCACAGCATAGTCTAACATGTTGTCGGATATGTCTAGGCCTGTAACGTCTGTTGATTTCTTGGCAAATTCTACGGCAAACCGTCCTGGACCGCAGCCTATGTCCAGGACGGTACTATTTTTCGTGAGAAGGCTATTATGTGACAAAAATCCAACGATTTTCTTAATGCGCTCATCTGAACTGCCTTGGCAAACTAACTTGTTAAACTCGGCGGCCCTGTTGTTCCAAAACGACTTACCCGAGGTTCGGGTAGCCGTTTTCTCGCTCCAAAGGCGGGTAAAATAGTCAAGATCCATAGTTCACCAGCCTCTTGAATAATATTTGAAGCAGTCTAGACATACTTTTTTTCCGTCACTGATACGAATTTTATGTTCTGGAGCACCTTCACCGCAAATTTCACAAACTACGGTAGTAAATAATCTGGCTTTGAGGGGCAGTTCAAACGTCGGTTTCGAGAAATTAAAGAGTTGTATTTAAATAAACATGATTGACAAAAGATTAACAGTAGAATATATTAAGATTAGATAAATACCTTCCTAGGGTATGGGGAACAATCATAATCTTCATAATAATCTTCATAATAGTAATAATAATATTGAAAAAGGAGGTGACTAGATTCATGAGACCACTAACCCAAATTACGAAGATATGCTGTACTAAACTTACTCTTAATGTTGCGCAATGTTGTTCTAAGTCCTCACAAATTGTTGCTGGATGTCACGATTGAGTGGAAGAGCGACAGATTTTCTGTCGCTCTTCCATACTACGAGGAAACACATTACTAAAGTGTAACTGTGAATTGTCTTAAGATCAGAATTTACTATCTATGAAAGGGCGTGGATTGATTATATGGAAGGTCTATTAAAGATGAAAGTTGAAGAATTAGAACGTATGTTAGGACTACTAGAGGAAGAGTTAGAAGAATTGGAAGAAGAGAAAGGCTTTGTACTTAGGCAAACGGGGCTTCATGTCGGCGGCGGTAAGCTAAAACAATACGAAGCACAGACTAACTCTTTGCAAAAATCCATTGCTGAATTTCGTGCGGAACTAAAACAACGAAGTTAATCAATTAAGGGGGGCAATAAATTTGTCCGGTTTTTCTGATAAAATGATTGTCTTCGAAGGTGAAGGAATCGGTAGAGGTGATCCTGCTCTATCTAGTAAAATGATGCATGGTTTTTTAAAGATGTTAACAAAGCAAACGCCTAAGCCTAAAACTCTTTTTTTCTTAGGAGATAGTGTTAAACTTTTAGTTAAGGATTCCCCAGTCTTGGAGTTTTTACAACTATTAAAACAAGATGGAGTAGAGGTATTAGTTTGCCGAGCAGCTGTTGAATGGTATTACTTGGAAGATGATCTGGAAATAGGTAAAATTATCTCAACGGGATTGTGGTTTAAACTTCTGAGTGAACTTGATGTTATTACATTGTAAAGAAGTTATGAGGAAAGAAAAAATGGCTAACTGGAAAGAGAAACTTACATAAATTTTCACAGTAATTACAGCTACCTTTGGCTGTCTCGCCTGACTTCTTCCGACATTAGTAATACTGCTCGGTCTGGGCGGTTCGATGTTATCAACTTTATCATTTTTCGCTAAATATCAATGGCTGTTTATTGCTTTAAGCTTTCTACTGTTGGGAGTAGCTCATTGGCTACCTGGAAACGTCGATCACTTGTTCATCGTAAACAAAGAATCATCTTATGGGTATCAACAGGGTTAACGTTAGCGAGTTTTTCCTATACCTTTTATACCTTAGGAATTTTTTGAGTCGAGGTCAATCTTATAATTAATTCTCTAATACACTTAAACACATCACATAAGGAGATGTAAAGGTACCCAGTTGGATAAAGATAAAAAAATCATTTTTATCTGTCAGACATGGCCAATGGGAGAGTTAACTGGCCAGTTCCTAATATCTAAGGGGTATACACAAATTTATAATTTAGAGGGCGGAATGAAAGCTTGGGATGATAATACTCACTGATGCTTTCGGGTTATATTGGTTGTTTACGAGTAGCGGGGCGACTTTTCATAAATATACCTAACAAGCCAGCAGCGATAGGGAGTAGGAAAATAACGAAGACAGCCGATGAGAGTCCCCAGATATCGCCGATTCGGCCGATCAAGATTACGGCAAGACCACCTACTCCACCGGCAAATCCCATGGTTAGACCAGCAGCCAGCGCTTTATTATCAGGGATGGCTTCTTGGGCTGCGACAACTGTGACTGAAAAGCTAGACAATAATGTTGCTCCAGCTAAGCCCAAGAAAATTATACTCAAAGTACCCTGAGTATAAAAAAAAGCAAAAAATAAGGGTGAGGAAAGAACGAGGGAACCGACGATCAAACGTTTACGCCCATACCGATCAGATAGGAAACCTCCGACAATCCCTCCTAAAGCCCCTGAAAAGAGCATAATTGTCATCAGATGGCTTGCAGTGACATTAGATAGGTGTTGAGCTTTGAAATAAAGAGGGAGCATAGTTAACATACCTGTGTAGGCTAAAGAACGAACGGCAATTACACCAACAATAGCGATCAGTTCATTAGCAGCGAATTTAAGAGAATGCAGTACTACTGAAAACTTCGGAGAAACTGGGGCTAACACTAGATTGCGTGGAGCAAAAAAAAGCAACAAAATAGCTACGAAAACCCCGGGGATTACCGTCACGAGGGTAGCCTGTAAACCATAGAACTGAAATAAGGGGACTAAAAGTAGTGGCCCTAAGGCAAATCCAATGTTACCGAAGGCGACAAAGGCAGAAAGTATAACGGCTTTACGATCACCACTAAGCTGATTTACCATTGTAGCTGCTTGGGGATGGAAAATAGCTGTGCCGAGGCCGGCCAAGGCTGCAAGGAGAACTAAGACTCCATAGTTATGAACTATCCCCGTTAAACTAAGCATAATCGCCATCCATAAAGTTCCTATATATAGCAGCCAACGTTTTCCTTGCCGATCTGAAAGATAACCGAACAACGGTTGGGTAAAGGATGAGGTTAAGGTAAACGCGGAAACTAAAATAGCTGCACGCGTAGCTGTAAAGCCAGGAGTTAGAGCAACTAAAAAGGGGAGCAGCTGGGGAATGTAGTTACTGTATAGATCATTGAGCGTGTGTGCAAGAGAGAGTACCCCGAGTTTCGAGTAGTTGACTTCATGTTTCTTGTCCATGGTAAGACTCCTTTCAATAGCGAACTCGCTTCGCTCGATGATTCAGTGAATTATAGGTATAATGGTAAATTGTGCCGTAGTATATTTTAGGCTTGAGTGATATTTTTATAGCGTGCTAGAAAAAACTCAAAATTATCACGCCGCTTAATAATGTCTTGCGCTTGTTCTTGAAGAGCCAGCTTTCCTTTAGGAGTAATCGTGTACCACTTTCTAGGAACACCAGCCTCACGCGTTTCCCAACTAGTTTCCACCAACTTATCATTTTCCATTTCTTGTAGGCTTCGATAAACATTAGCACTATCAGAAAGACAATAAGGAAGTTCTGATTGTAATCTTTTTAGAAGCATTGCTCCGTAAGAGGGGGCTTCCGCCAAGAAGATGAGTAGAAAAGCCGGAGTGTGTCTACCATGTTTTTTAGACATTTAGTTTACCTTTCTGTAAAAAAAATAATTACTGTATATAACAGCTTGATGTTATATACAGTAATACAAAAACGCTTAAAAGTAAAGCTCTTGGTATAAAACGGAGCTGACCCAGTTATATGGCGTATGTGCAATGTTCAGATTGCAAAAAGCGGATAGAAATTTAAAAATACATCCCTAAATATTGACTTAATTACTATCTCATAGTATCCTAAAACAGTGGCCTATACCCTGGGGGGATAAGCTAGAGTGTTCATATTTTTAAATAGATTTAATCAGGCCATTCTTGATTTTGGTCTGAATAAAAAAATAATGGAGAGGGTGGTATACTTCTATGCGAACCAAAAAGTCGGCACTCACATTCTTTTCCCTTGTAGTGATTCTAGGGGTACTCTTGAGCGGATGCGGTCAGGCAGCTCCGGCTCCACAGATCTCAACACAACAAGTCGATTCAGCCAAAGTAATCTCTGATGCAATTGTTTCCTACTATGAGAAAATGCCCCAAGATTCCTATAAGATTGATGATCCTATCCTCAAAGCTGAGTTGGCTAAAAATCCTGATAAATATGTGGTCTTAGATGTGCGGCAAGCTGATGCCTATGCTAAAGGGCACATTAAAGGAGCGATTAACGTAGCCTATGGTCCAGAGATCGCAACTAATCTGGACAAAATAAGGGCTGTTGCCAAGGGAAAGACTTTAGTTGTTCAATGTTACACAGGGCAAACTGCTGGACAAACTGACTCAATGCTAAATTTGGCAGGTATTAATACTCGGAGTTTAAATTACGGGTTTGATGGCTTACAAGGTTGGAACACCCTTAAATTCCCTGTGGTTACTGACAGTACTCCTATGCCTGATGCACCTGTTGTCGAGAGTCCCAATAAGATTATTGATGATGCTGTCAAGAAATATTTTAAGGACATGCCTCAAGATTCCTATAAGATTGATGATCCTATCCTTAAAGAAGAGCTAGCCCAAAATGCAGATAAATATTTCATCGTTGATGTTCGTAAAAAGATCGACTTTGATAACGGACATATCAAAGGTGCAATTAATGTTCCATTTGGCAGCGAAATCGGTAAGCAATTGGGTATGTTGAAAGAAAAGAGCCAAGGCAAAACCCTCGTAGCGTACTGTTACACTGGTCAAACCGCTGGGCAGACTGTCCCACTCTTAAATATAGCTGGCATTAATGCTAAAAGTTTGAACTTTGGTTTTGGTATCGTCGGCCTGCCTAAGAGTTGGTCTGGTTTAGGGTATGAACAAGAAAAATAAATTGTTGCACAATGGGGGAGGTTCCAATTAGGAAATCTCCTCTATTTCATTTTAAATTTTTATATTTCACTAATTCATAAATTTTAAACTAAAACCATAAATAACTGCTAGTTTAGACCGTTATGATACATATTTTCATGATGTATATTCCAGAATTTTTGGAATTACTTCTATTCGATGAACGGTAATTTTGTAATATTTAGAATTTTGCGACTATAACTTTAATGATTGACCTAGCTGATGTTTCATTGTATTCTATATTAGATAATGCCCATGCCTAGGGGGGGGGCAAGAAAAGGCGTTCATATTTCTTAACCCTAGAAACCCCCATCGAATCGAAGCTTCTTGGCTAGGCTTGTGAATACCATATTAATGATTATCCTTTAAATTAAACTTATTGGAATATTTACACAAATTTTTTTAAACATACATAAACCAATCACAACCAAGAATGGCTTTAGGAGGTGGTGCTAAGACAGTAGATCTTACTTTAGCTAAAGTTAAATTAATTTGTAAGGTGAGGAGCAAACATGAAAAATAAAAAATGGTCTTTATTAGCCTTAATCTTTGGCGTGTTCGGTGTTGTTCTCCTTGGGTCTTTTTGGTTTATGTCGCCAAACGTTACTCAGGCTGCCTGTGGTGCATCAACCTCCTCCTGTAAAACCTGTCATGAGGTTAAGGGTGAAGATCCTGTGTCCAAAAAGGGTGATTGGCATACACAGCACGCCTTCGGAGATTTTTGTCAAGCCTGTCATTTAGGAGTAGCAACAGAAACGGATAAAACAAAAGCACATGTTGGGTTAGTCAAGCCCTTAGCCCAACCTGATCAATCTTGTGCATCTTGTCATCCATCTGATAGTGCTGCTCGGGCCGTCAAGTATGGCGGAACAACGAGTGCAAATCCCACTGGCACACCAGCAACACCTAGTGTGCCGGCGAATGGAGCTGCAGTTGAGGAAACTGGATCAGCTACCTCATTAGCAGCAACCCAAATTCCGCCCAATACGAATTCAAACTTTGATCTAATTGACTTTAATGTCAACGATATGATTCCTTGGTTAGCGTGGGTTATTGGCATAATCAATGCTTTTGTTCTAATGGTTTTAGGAGTTATGCTTTGGAAATGGAAAAAAGGGTTATGGCCTTGGTCCTTCTTGAAAGGAAGGCATAAAAATGTTCCTTTTAATACTCTCCCCCCGGAAGTTCAGGAAGTGTTTACACAGCTACTAAAAGGGGATATGGAAACAATTATATCCCTACAAGAAATCCTTAAACGGAAACAAGGTAATCAATTATTACAGGCAGTGTCTCACTTGCCGGAAAATGTTATTACACAGCTCGTAAAGGAGGGAGAGCACCTTGGCCTTTAATGAAAAAATGAAGATGAAAATTTGGTCACCATGGTCAACGGGAGTTCTTTTGGGGTTGACGGCCATCGCTTCCTATGTTCTAGTGGATAAAACTATTGGCTCATCGGGTGGGATAGAAAACATTGACAGTATACTCTTGAAACTATTTCATTCAAGCTTGGCTAATTCGATGTACTTTAAATTTCAGATGCCGCCAGTTTTGAGTTTCCAAATTATGTTATTTGCTGGAATGATCCTAGGTGCTTTTACGTCTAGTATGTGGTCAAAAGATTTCAAGTTCAGAATGATGCCAGATCAGCAATGGACACAGATATTTGGACAAAGTAAGCTCAAACGCTGGAGCTTGATTTTTATTGGTGGGATCATAATTGAGTATGCCGCTGGTATTGCTGGCGGGTGTACAAGTGGCTTAGCTATTTCAGGAACGATGCAACTATCTCCTGCGGGGCTAATCTTCATTGTCGGATTGTTCGTGTCTGGAATTATTACGACCAAGATATTGTATGGGAGGAAGTATTAAAATGATGACTTACGTTGTCCCCATAGTGATTGGTTTCTTCTTCGCCTTTGCCCTCCAAAAGACTGGTCTTGGACACTATCATAAAATCGTCAATCAATTCCGCTTTAAAGATAACACGGTTATGAAGTTTATGATGACGGGAATTTCAGTGGGATTAGTTGGTCTCTATACTCTGAAAGACCTTGGCTTTATCCAGTTGGATCAAGTTTCGTCCACTTATATTTTAGGTAATATATTAGGCGGACTCTTGTATGGAGTGGGTATGGCTCTGGCCGGAACGTGACCGGGTACGTTGATCACAGGTTGTGGTCAGGGAAATTTAGACTACTTGATTCCTGGACTCTTGGGTTTTCTGACTGGTGGAATTCTATTCGGGGCCACCTATCAATCCGTATTTCTGAAAATCTCGACAATTGGTGATTATGGACAAAAAACCCTTGCAGAGCTTTTCCATGTCAACCATTGGTTATTCATCGGACTATTTGTCTTGTGTACAGCAGTTTTCTACGTGGGTTCAAAAATTGCAGAGAGTTCAAAGGAAGCGGAAAACAATGTTCTATAGAATCCTAGTTGAACAGCAAATGGCTGAGTGAAAGGAGGGAGCAAGGTGTCCAAAGTATATACTTGGGACCAATTGTTCAGCCGCCGTCAGTTTATCAAAGGCACAGTCGCCACGGCAGCCCTTGGAGTCGGCGCGAGCGCTGGTATAGGTCTATTGGCACCAGAATCCAGCTTGGGAACAAATAATCCTGCGCAGACATCAGATGAGGGTACAAAATATGTTACTACGATTTGTGAGCAATGTGTATGGCGGTGCGGAGTTATTGCCAAGGTTGAAAACGGCGTTATCAAGATGTTGGAAGGGAATCCGAATCATCCCAACAATTTAGGAAAACTGTGTCCGCGTGGCAATGCTGGCATTGAATCGATGTATAGCCCGGATCGAATTAAATTTCCTCTCATCCGTGCAGGGGCGCGGGGGAGTGGCCTGTGGCGCAAAGCATCTTGGGATGAGGCTTTGACTTACACTGCCGAGCAAATGACGAAGATTAAAGAAAAATATGGCGCTAAGGCAATGATGTTTAATTCGACGGATAACTTATCCCAGCCATTTTTCGAAATCCTCCTTAAAGCGTACGGCACCCCTAATTACGGTACTCAACGGAGTTTATGCTTTAACTCAATGACGACAGCCTTTCTGTATACGTATGGGACTCCTCAACCAGGAACGGATTATAGTCATTGTAAGTATATGATCTTCACAGGACGCAATTTAGCAGAGGGAATTTCCAATAATGAGACTCAGGAAATGATCGAAATGGTGGCTAAGGGTATAAAAGTCGTCGTGCTAGATCCGCGATTCAGCAAGACAGCTGCGAAAGCGACGGAATGGCTGCCGGTCCGTCCAGGCACGGATTCTGCTTTTTTCCTAGCCATGCTCCATGTTATCATAGCAGAAAAACTGTATGATGAAGTGTTTGTCGAAAAATATACGCAAGGGTTCGACGATCTAGTCACGGAAGTGAAAGAGTATACGCCTGAATGGGCGGAGAAAAAGTGCGAGATTGCCGCGACGACGATTCAGCGAATTGCCAGGGAGTTTGCCGCCGCTGCCCCGGCAGCCATAGCGCATCCTAACTGGCGGTCGTCAAATTTCGTGAATTCGTTCCAAACCGAACGGGCTATTGCCGTGCTGAATGCCCTGATGGGTAATTGGGCACAGCCTGGTGGGCTAATTCCTGATCAGGAAATGAGCACCGCTAAACTTGGGGTTTTGTCTCACCCACCCTTTCCTCTAGCTCAGGGGATTAGGCTAGATGGAGTGCCTTGGAAGTATCCCATGGTGCCCTTAGCCTACGGTGTTATTCAGACTATGCGGGATAATATTTTATCTGGTAAACCCTATGAGGCTAAAGGATGGCTAATTTCCAGGCAAAATCCCGTGCTCTCAATCCCGGAACGGCAAAAAACCATTAATGCATTGATGAAGTTGGATTTTGTGGCAGTAATTGATATTCAGGCTAGTGATACAGCGTATTATGCCGATGTTATCTTGCCAGAATCCTACTATCTCGAACGCTATGATGGTTTGATTCCCATTAAAAATAAAATCTTCATTCGTCAGCCAGTGATCGAGCCTCTTTATGATACGAAAAGTAGCTTAATGATTTATAAGGAATTGGCGGACAAATTGGGTCTCGGGGAATTTCTACATTATAAGGATGAAGTGGATCTCTTGTCCCAGCAACTCAAGCCGTTTCCGGTGAGTTTAGAGGAATTAAAACATGCCGGACATTATGAAGTAAAGAACTTCACAGAAGACCATTCCAAAGATTTTGAGTTTCAAACGGGCAGTGGGAAAATAGAGATCTCTTCTAGCATCATGGTTCAAATGAACAAGAAGGCTGTCCCAACTTGGAACGAACCACCACGACCAGCAGAAGATCATTATTATCTCTTAACGGGTAAAACGGCGCAGCACACACAAATGTTCACTCAGAACAATCGTTGGCTTTTAGAAGTTTTTCCAGTCAATCGTGCTTGGTTGCATACATCTGTTGCTAAGAAGATTGGGGTCAAGACGGATGATGACGTTGTTTTGGAGAGCGAAGTTGGGAAAGTTACTATTAAGGCCTATGTAACAGAGGGTATACGACCGGATTGCATCTTTATGGTCGGTGGATTTGGGCATGTGAGTAAAGGACTTAAAGCGGCCTATGGTCGTGGAGCCTGTGATTCGGCTTTGCACAAGACAGTAACCGATCCGATTTCAGGAGGCTCGGCCTTAAGTGAGACATTTGTAACAGTAAGTAAGGCGTAGGAGGGGAAAATATGGCTGTTCGCATGGGATTTGTCATTATTACTTCACGCTGCATCGATTGCGATGCCTGTATGGTGGCTTGTCGGGCAGAAAATGACGTGCCACTCAGGCATACCCGTAATTGGGTAAAGAGCAGTGGAGTTTTGGGACAGTTCCCTAAGGTTAGGGAAGTATTTCAACCTGGAAATTGTATGCATTGTGATCACCCACCCTGTGTATCTGCTTGTCCTACGGGGGCTTCGCAAAAACGTGCAGATGGTATTGTAATAATAGAAAATAGCAAATGCATTGGGTGTAAATATTGCATTGTCGCTTGCCCTTATGACGCCCGCTTTGCTAATCCTGAAACTGGAAAGGCAGATAAGTGTACGTTATGCTTACATCGTCTTGAGAGAGGACTAGAACCAGCATGTGTTCATACTTGCTTAGGAAAGTCACGTCAAGCAGGAAACCTCAACGATCCGGACAGCATAGTCTCAAAATTGATCGCCAAGTATCCGACTCGAACATTGCTAAAACAAGTGGGTACTGGCCCGAACATTTATTATATTGATGAAGCCGTTCCAGAAATACCCAAGGGTAAGTAAACGGTTTAGGAGGTATGTTACGTGGAATTAACGTGGGCTTTAATGATAGTTATTTACCTCTTTACTGCAGGACTAAGTGCAGGATCAATGATAACATCTAATCTCGCCTTTCTCTACGGGGGTAAAGACTTTGAGCGAGTTGGCCGCTGGGGTGCCTATATCTCGCCTTTTCCCATCTCCCTTGGGTTAGTTGTGCTTTTAGTAGATTTGGGTAGCCCTTTTAGCGCTTATCGTTTATTTCTCACCTTACAAGTAAGTTCCCCGATGTCCTATGGGAGTTGGGCAATTCTCCTTTTTACCGGTTTAAGCGTTATCTACCTCTATCTTTGGCTACCAGAAAAATATCAACTAATTGGGCACTTCCAAAGTTCGGAAACACGTAAAAAGTGGTTGGCAAGATTCATGCCCTTCTTGTCCGTGGGCGTCGCATCATATACTGGTCTTTTACTTAATGCCGCCGTTCGCCCGTTGTGGAATGCGCCTTTACTTCCTGTGCTGTTTTTAGTTTCTGCTTTATCGACTGGGGTTGCCGCCGTGATTTTGTTATCTTCTCTGAGCCCTTGGCAGCGTGCAAGGCATAAGGAATTGCACGCCTTAACTAAGGCAGATGCAGCATTGATTATTCTAGAGTGTTTGATTATAATAATAATGTTCGTTATGGGAAGACAAAGCTCTGTAAGCGAATCTATGGCCTTTGGTAGTTTGTTGTACGGACAATATGCATGGATTTTTTGGTTTTTGATTGTAGGACTTGGTTTGATTCTTCCTTTTTCGTTGGAATTGATGGAACTCAAGGATAAAATTCCTGTCAAATGGACTCTGCCTGTTACCATAAGTAGTAGTTTCCTGGTCTTATTTGGAGGTTTTTTCGTGCGTTATATCATAACCTATGCAGGTCAGACGAGTGGCTGGTTTTATTAGAGGGGGCGAGAGTCGATTGCCTAAACAATTAGAATGGACGAGACGTGCGGTGTTACGCTTAGCAGGGGCTGGGATTATCGCCGCTAGTTTCCTGACAATTGAGCCTCTAGTTAAGTATCTTACGAGTAAAGAGGACAGACTAAGATCTCCCCTCGTGGTTTATAACAAACCGCTCGACAAAAACAGTGACTGGCAAAATGCAGCCAATGCCCGGGTGTGGGTAAAGCGAGATTCTTTAGGAGTAATGGCCTTGGTAGCAACCTGTACTCATCTTGGCTGCGAGGTTAATTATCATCCAGAAAAGAAAGAATGGCTTTGCCCTTGTCACGGGAGCATTTATGATGTAGAGGGCAGGCCTATTTCAGGACCTGCCCCTAAAGCTTTGCCTAGAGTTGCTGTCGAACTCAAAGCGGATGGTTCTTTAATCATCAATACTTCAAAACAAGTAGCACTGGATATCCGTGTATGAAAGACCAAGTTGCTGAACCAAAACAGGAGCTAAAACAGAAACTAAAACAGAAACTAAAACAAATACCGGAACTAGTACCAGAACTAGTACCAGAACTAGTACCAGAACTAGTACCAGAACTAGTACCAGAGCCAATAGTTGAAAGCTATAAAAAAAATTTTGCGAATCATCTTAGACCACGATTTGTTCCTGAAAGAGTTGTTTCAGTACTCTACACTTTCTGTCTAGGCGGGTTGTCCTTGCTAGTTTTTGTGGTGCTCGGAGTTACTGGTCTCCTTCTGATGTTTCATTATCAACCAGGAGATAGTACTGGTTTCAGTAGTATTATAACAATAACCACCGTGATTCCCTACGGCGGCGTGATTAGAAATTTGCATTATTGGGCTGGTCAGGTCATGGTTGTCACAGTTAATCTCCACATGCTACGTGTTGTTTTGACCAATTCTTACAGATCTCCCAAGCAACTGAATTGGCTCATAGGGGTGGCACTACTAATTCTAGTTTTGGTTTTAGATTTTACTGGTTACTTGCTCATCGGATCTCAAGAAAGTGGTGCAGCAGCGACAGTAGCCGTCAATATATTGGGATTAATTCCAGGTTTAGGGACTGGGCTAGCGCAGATTTTGTTCGGAGAACCCACTGCTTTAAGTGGAAGTACTTTAGTGACGTATGTATGGCATTGTGTCGACCTTCCAATGGTTGCTGCGTTATTACAATTATATCATTTCTGGCGTATTCGGCGTGATGGGGGAGTACGTCCGCTCTAAGGGGGAGACCATAATGGCACGTTTGCCGATTAAACATCTCATTGAAAAAGAAGGAATAGCCTCGATATTTTTTTTGGTTTTTTGTACGGCTCTAGCATTAAAGTTTCCAACAGGCGTCGGAACGAGCAATCAGGCTCCAGCTGTCTCGTATGTTGTTGCTCCGTGGATTTTTGGTCCGTTCCAAATCCTATTATTATATCTACCACCGTGGTTAGGCGCTATTGTTTTTCCGATAATATTAATAATAGGGCTTTCAGGGTTACCTTGGTTCGTCGATTTTTGGGGCGTGAAGTTGGGTCAGAGAATTTTTATTATCTTCTTCGGCATTGTTTTAGTTCTTTTGATGTGGTTCATGGTCAAAGAATTGTGGTGGGCTTAAATATGAAAAAAACATTCTTGCTTGCAAGTTTTTCACTTATACTAATCGTGATTTTAGCTCTGAAACAGGGCGAAAATCCGGTATGGGGCACCTATCAAAAGGAGTATTTTAACGAGCAAATTTCAAAGTTGCATGTTGAGTTTGGAACGGCGAATGATGAAAAGATAAAAAAAAAGATTCAGCAAGAAATTGCTGATTATCAAAATCGTCAGCCTGAGATTATTAATCTCATCCTTCCCAATGGTAAGATCGAGCGCTGTAAAACTTGTCATATTGGTATTGAAGAAATATCAAACTCTCATCCAAGCAATACGTTTGGGTGTGTGGTTTGCCACGGAGGGAATCCTCTGTCGCTTGACGAATCGATCGCTCATGCTCAAATGTATGGGGGTGGCCAGCCTAGTTCTTTAAATGTAGCCTCGTTAAGTTGCGGGGGAACAGGGGCGAATGGAGTATTGTGTCATAGTGGTAACCAGGAACAGGCGAAAAATGAAGCTGATTTAGTCAAAAATTCGATTATGTCTACAAAGGCTGGAGAGTTAAGTGTTGTACGCATGATGTTTGGATTAGACAAAACAAAGGATGTTCCAGGACTCGCAAAGGGACGGGTGGCATCTCTTTACCCTAATCCCCTGCAGGGACGACCTGATGAAAACGTCTTTAAACAGGACTGCCTGAGTCAATGTCATCAAAGTGGGGGAAATCTGCCCGTACCCACTAATAATCCTCAACAAAGGACTGTTCAGAGCAACGAGAATAGCGTATCAAACGATAAAATACAAGGTAATGGTTGTGCAGCATGTCATGTTTTGACCAATCCTACTCATACGTATATTGGTGATGATACGACAATTAAAGCGAATAATATCGATCACGGAATGCTTCATCGTCTAACGACTCAAATTCCGTACACTCAGTGTAACCAGTGTCATAACCAAGGGAACCATGATGCACTTAATATGGGATTCACCATTAGATCCGATATGGCCAAGGTTACAAGAGATTGGACCGCGGGAGATTTGACTTGGACGGATCGCTTGAGTGATTATTATTTGCCAGGCGAACTTTTTGCAAGGTGTGAAGTTAGTCTGGACTGCATTGATTGTCATACAAGGCAGGATGTCATGGGGGATGGCGAATTTTACACATCCCAGCATGATGCAGTTCATATCCAATGTTTCGATTGTCATGGAACCAAGGAAAAAATTCCACTAACCAAGAAAATTGAGAATTCAAATGATCTGGCCTATGAAGAGCAAATAACAAATCCCCAATTCCCTGCGCTACAAATTGGGGATGAAATACTGATGACTGCTAAAGGGGAAGAGTTGCCCTTCTTACGTCATAATGGACAAAATTGGATTCAGAGCAGTCGTGTTACTGGAAAAACATTCAAAATACCCTTAGTTTTTGGCAGTAAATGCAAGCAAGTTCTCACTGAACAAGGGGCAGATTTTTGCCATAAATGTCATGATAGGAGTGCCTTAAACCCAGACTAGGTTCCCTGCTTCAGGGGGATTACCGAACGGCTGAATCTTGCGTACTCCTACGATATTAAAACTCCCCGCCCTAGAGAAAATCGTCTTAGTTGACGGTGAAGAAAGGAAAGGAAAGGAATTATGGTTAAAGTCAGGGTGGCCTTATGTCAAATGAAGATCGGAAATAAGAAGGAAGAAAATTTAAGTAAAGCCAAGCTCATGCTGGAAAAGGCCGCTGATGATGGGGCTGAGATAGTCATGCTTCCTGAAATGTTTAATTGTCCTTATGATATTAATTATTTTCGTGAGTATGCAGAGCAGTTACCCTCTGGAGTTTCAGGGAAAATGCTGGCTGAGGTGGCCAAAAATAAGGGTATTTTCATTATTGGAGGGTCTGTACCGGAACTTGGAGAGGATGAGGTGCTTTACAATACCTCTCTGATTTTTAATTCAGCCGGAGAAGTTATTGGTAAACATCGCAAAGCACACCTTTTCGATGTACAAGTCAAAAATGGAATTAAATTTATGGAGTCTAAAGTTCTGAGTAGTGGTAATCAGGTGACCTTAGTAGATACACCATGGGGAAAAATCGGGGTGATGATCTGTTATGATATTCGTTTTCCTGAATTTTCACGGGTGATGGCCTTATCAGGAGCCCAAATGATTTTTGTGCCGGCAGCTTTCAATCTTACAACGGGTCCGCTTCATTGGGAGACCTTGTTCAAAAGTCGAGCTCTGGATAATCAGGTATTTGTACTCGGTAATTCTCCAGCGCGTAATGAGCAAGCCGATTATGTTGCCTATGGTCATTCTATTGTAGTCAATCCATGGGGGCAGATCATTCGAGAACTAAATGAAGGTGAAGGGATCTTGGCTGTAGAACTCGATTTAGAACAGATTTCGGAAGTGAGAGAGGCCTTGCCAGTTTGGCAACAACGCCGGATAGACCTTTATTAAAGGTGAGGAGGGACTAGCTTGATTAGAGCGATCATTTGGTTTGTCTGGTTTGGACTCCGTACCTTGGCTACAACTTTTTTCTTATTACTAATCTATATTCTGGAGATTTTAGGGAAAAAGGAGGGAATAGAAGCCATAGTTGAGCAAACAGCTCGAAGTTGGGCCAGATCACTTGTTCTGATTACTGGCAGTAAAGTTGAAGTTGTAGGAGCAGAATTAGTGCCCCTTCAAGATCCAGTTCTTTTTGTGGCTAATCATCAAGGTAATTTCGATATTCCTTTGATGCTAGGTTTTGTACCTGGAGCTAAAGGCTTTATCGCTAAAAAAGAAATGGAAAAGTTTCCCATAATAAGTACTTGGATGAGAAGAATGCATAGTGTTTTTTTAGATCGAAAAAATCTGCGAAAATCCTTATTAACTATGCGAGAAGCCATAGAAATTTTAAAAGAAGGCTATTCTTTAGTCGTCTTTCCCGAGGGAACTCGCGGCAAAGGAAAGCCGATGGCTGAATTTAAACGGGGAAGCTTGGGGATCGCTGAAAAAGCCAAGGTTCCTGTGGTTCCGGTAACGATCATTGGTTCCTATAAAATAATGGAAGGAAATGAGGGGTTTAAAATTAAACCTGCTAAGGTAAAGATTATTATAGCTAAGCCGATTCAACCGGGAGAACTCGAAGAGGGTCAAGATTTAGCCAACGTTGTTAGAACTATTATCCAAGGAAATTTGAATTAAATACTGGTTTAAGAGTAAGAAATAATTTAAAATATCGAACCTCGATTAATGGAGAGTGCAATGGAGTTTGATCTTAGTCCGATAATCTTATCCCTAAAAGTTGCCACTGCTGCAATAGTGCTTGTTGTTTGTTTTTGCGTCCCGATAGCAGGATTTATGGCTAAACGTGAGTTCTGGGGTAAGGATCTTCTAGAATCAGCGATAACCTTACCGTTGGTACTGCCACCATCGGTAGTTGGGTTCGTATTGCTCTATCTCTTCGGCAAAAACGGCCCACTGGGTAGATTACTAGAGCATTATTTTCACTATCAGGTCGTGTTTTCCCTGTCGGGTGCTGTGATAGCTGCTGCGGTTGTTTCTTTTCCCCTAATGTATCAAGCGCTTAAAGCGGCTTTGGAAAGCGTCGATGTGAATTTAGAAAAAACGGCACGTACACTAGGTGCTCGTGAATTGAAGATCTTTTTCACTGTGACTTTTCCTCTTGCTAGGAATGGTTTTATTGCTGGTTTTGTTTTAGCGTTTGCTAGGTCCTTAGGTGAATTTGGTGCTACTTTGATGATCGCAGGAAATATTCCCGGTAGAACTCAAACCATGCCCCTAGCCATTTACTTTGCCAGTGATGCCGGTGAAACTAAAGCAGCGAGTGGATTAGTTATGATAATGACCGCTTTTAGTTTCTTGGTAATCTACGGCTTGAATCGTTGGAAGAGGAAGACAACGCGCTTCTAGGGAAGACAGGGCGATACCAAAGGAGGGGTGATGATCAGTGATTAAAGCAAGGTTTAATAAGAGATTACCCAGTTTCGAACTTCAAATCGATATCACTCTGAACAACGGTATTTTAGCTGTGGTTGGCCCTTCGGGAGCAGGAAAGACTACTTTATTACAGTGTATTGTTGGACTTCAAAAACCTTCAGTGGGAGAAATAAAAATCGGAAACAGACTGATTTTTTCCGTGGAACAAGGAATAAACCTTCCTGCCAGAAACAGACGAATTGGTTATGTATTTCAAGATTATGCTTTATTTCCCCATATGAACGTTGAAAAGAACGTGATCTACGGCATGTCCAAAGAAAATAACACTCCTCACAAAATCCTCTCGGTTTCCAGTGTCTTAACTATGCTTAAGATTGATCACTTACGGAAGCGTTATCCTAGAGAGATTTCGGGGGGAGAAAAACAGAGAGTCGCACTTGCACGGGCTTTAATGACTAGACCGGAACTTTTACTCTTAGACGAACCTCTCTCAGCTTTGGATCAGGATACAAGAAGAACGCTTCAACAAGAACTGCTCAAGCTACAAAGACAATGGCAGATTCCGATTATTTTAGTTACACATGATACAATAGAGGCTGAGCTGCTGGGTGATCAGATTATCAGAATAACCTGTGGTAAACAAGAAGTAGTTAAGAAATCGCCTCTAGTTGTTCTTTAATATTGTATAGCAAAATAATAGTTAGTCCTACTCTCCCAAAATGCCAAATCCTTATTGATTGCTGTTTTCTGTCCATTCATAGGGGTACTTTGTACCCCTATTTGTGTTACTAAAATTCAGCAGTACTGCATAGTTACATCCAAACCAAAAAAACAAAAGTTTAACTGACATATTATTGCAAAAACTACAATTTTAATTCTGGATATTTCGATTATATTTGTAATTATTAGCAAACTTAGCGAATAACTAGATATAACTATTTGCTTTTAAAGTATCACTATCAGTGGAGGTAATTAATGACCGAAATTTTCCAGCTTAATACCCTCAGTCTCTACTTTATCTATGGTCTCTCGTTTTACACGATGGGTATCGCTGTGACTATGCACTACCGTAGTTACAGTAGATTTAGCTTAGCCTACAGCATGCCCTTTCTGGCGGCTTTTGGTCTGCTTCACGGTTTAAGTGAATGGGGCAGTGTCTTTATTCCAGCAAATATTCCTAATATGGACATGCATTCTTCATTGAATGCCATTGCTCTTCAACGTATATTACAGTCCATCTCTCTATTATTTCTATTTTGTTTTGGTATTAAGTTAATTTCTGATTCGCCTAAACAAAATCGATTATGGTTTATCTTACCCATAGCCGCTTTTCTGGCCTGGCTAATTCAATTCGCTAGGTTTATCCCCCTCTTGGGAACGAGTGAACTTAAGCTTTGGCTTTTGAGTAGTGAAAGTTGGACCCGCTATTTATTGGCTTTTCCAGCTGGCATTTCTACAGCTTACGGTTTGTTTCTACAACTTCGCGAGACGAAGAAAATTAATGACAAATCAGTATTGCGTAATTTATGGGGATCCATCGCCGCCTTTTTCCTCTTCGCAATATTTAGTGGTTTAGTAGTGTCTCACCCGCTTGGATGGCTGGATCAGATAATCAACGCTGAAACCTTTCGGCGGACAACTCTGCTACCGATTGAGGCTTTTCGTACGGTCGCAGCTTTACTGGCTACTTGGTTTATTACTCGTTTGTTAACCATCTTTTACCTGGAAGAACTGCGTAAAGTAGCGGAGTCTCGTAATTTGGAAACAGTTTATCGAGAGAGAGAAAGATTTGCCCGTGATCTTCATGATGACGTGATCCAAAGTATCTACGGTGTCGGTCTGGAATTACAAACAACTACTTATATGTTGGACGAAAACCATGAAAAAATACTCATGAAAGTCAACTGGGCCATTAAAAGTCTTAATCAAGTGATTCAGGCAATCCGTGCCTATATTCGGCGGCTGGAGACAGATGACAGTGAACAGGATCTTAGGACACTGTTGAGCACAACGATAGACCATTTCCGGGAATTCACTGGACCAGAGATTATCTTCAATTATCAGGTTAAGCATGAATCACGTCTTCAAGAAGCTCTCTTGCAAGAGGATTGGCGACAACAAATTCGACAGATTGTGCGTGAAGCTTTGAGCAATGTCCTCCACCATGCTAAGGCTTCCGAAGCCTATGTCGATGTGTCGTTGAAAGGTGATCTTTTCAGGTTAACTATAGAGGATAACGGCCTTGGTATACCTTCGACAGTAGTATCCTCCTTTCAATCCAACCTTGACACTATCCAATACATAGAACGGACAAAGGGAATAAGTTTGGGTTTAAAGAATATGAGGGATAGGGCGCGATTGCTGGGCGGTACTTTAAACATCATCTCGCAAAAGAGTATGGGTACGAAGGTTGAACTTTCTATTCCCTTAGGCTAGAAACGGTAAACCGTTAATAAACAAAGCATAACAACAAGATTTATCACATAAAGACAGTACAGATGTCACGTGTCAATATTCTTGGAACCTGTAAGATTCTGAATGGAAAGAGGTAAGAAGCCATGGTGAGGATTAGGGTATTAGTTGTAGATGACCATGAGATTGTCAGGCTGGGATTGACCCATCTGTTAGAACAGTACCCTGATTTCGCGAATGTCGACAGCGCTAGCAATCTAGCTGAAGCTTTATCCAAAACGGAGCAAGTTCGCCCGGATGTTATAATCATGGATGTTCGACTCAAAGGAGACAGCGGGATAGAAGCCTGCCGTGAAATCTGTAAACGCTTACCGGGAATGAAAGTGATTATGCTTACTTCGTTCAGTGAGGAGGAGATGGTGATGGATTCCATCTATGCTGGGGCGAAAGGTTATATCTTAAAAGATGTAGGAAACGATGAAATAATCAGGGCGATACGTGCAGTTTTTCGAGGCGAAGCACTCTTGGATCCGGTAGTTACAAATAAACTCTTGGAACGTATGCGACGGAATGGGCAAAAATCCAATGATCCTTTGGAACAACTAACCGAGCGCGAAAGAAAAATACTAATCTGTATTGCTGAAGGAAGGACAAATCGTGAAATTGCTGAACAAATCTCTCTTAGTGAAAAAACGGTTCGCAATTATGTAAGCAGTATTCTGACAAAGCTTAACTTCTCTAATCGTGCCGAGGCGGCAGCCTTTGCTGCACAGCGCAACCTTATAAACCGACCATAACTTTGCAGCCTAAGAAATTAGGTTCTTTTTTTTGCCCGATGCTCAACCTTAAACTAAAACATTTTATGTTACTAAAGTCCCTAAAAAAATAATTTCTATCATATTGTCAAGGGACAATCTGGTAGCCGCATATGATTAATTAAAGAGAAGGGAGGGATAAATGTACTGGTGAATCTTAAAGTGACTAACTGAACGTAGTTGGACAAAAATTGTCTGCAACGGGTGATGATTCAAGTAATAGAACTTAGAATCCAGATCAGAAAAACAGGGGAGGAATTGTAATGGAAATGACATTAATACTTGTAAATCTTGGTTTGGCTTTTATATTCGGAATCTACCTCTCGTTCCACTTCTTTTTCTACCGTTTGAAAATCGGCAAACCTTGGCGTTGGCTGGGCGGTATCGTTGGTGGTTTAATTGTCGGGACATTAATGGCTATCATTGATTTCTGGATTATCTGGCCACCTGCCAGCATATTATCAGTAGTTGTGGGATTTGCCTTGATGTTACTGATTGTTAAAATCCTGATCGGTTATCCTAAGCTGTGGCAGTCTGACAAGTAATTTAACTTCGCAAGTGAAAGTAAGTATTTTCACCAGATTCGCCCGTTGCAATTTCTCACGTCCAAAGTTAATAAAGAATCCAGATTTAGTTAATTGTGTTTTGCAGTTTTTCTTAATATGTATTAAACTAATATGTAAAGAAAAAAATAATTTTAGCAAACGACTAGGAGGCAAAAGGAAAAAATGGTTACTAGCACTGCAGAAACAAGGGAATTCCAAACCGAGATTAGGCAATTACTGGATATTGTCATTCGCTCAATTTATACAGATCGACAAATTTTTCTCCGTGAGTTAATTTCTAACGCCGCTGATGCCCTCGAAAAACTCCGCTACATCCAAATTACGGGTGTAGAAATTGCTGATCAAAATCTAGCACTTGATATTACGATTGAAGCTGATGATTCTGCCCATACTCTAACCATTATCGATACTGGCCTAGGGATGACTAGGGAAGAACTTATCGAAAATTTAGGAACTATTGCCCATTCAGGATCAAAAGAGTTTTTCCAACGTCTTAAAGAAGGGGATAAAAAGGATTTAAATCTAATTGGACAGTTTGGAGTAGGATTTTATTCAGCCTTCATGGTGGCAGAAAAAGTTACTTTGTATACCCGTTCTCTAGAGCCAGAGGCAACGGGTTGCCTCTGGCTTTCCGAAGGTACAGGCAGTTATTCACTAGATGAAGCAATAGATCAACCACGTGGAACAAAGATAATTCTCCAGCTTAAAGAAGATGCTTGGGAATTTGGTAAAGTAGAAACAATTAAACGGATTATCAAACAATATTCATCATTTGTTCCTTTCCCGATTAATGTTAATGGAGAAAAAACTAATACGGTTCAAGCACTTTGGGCTAAGAATAAAAATCAGATTACTGAAGAGGAATACACTGAATTTTATAAATATATCGCCAATGCTTACGATGAACCTGAATTCCGCTTGCATTTTTCCTCAGATGCTCCTATATCAATTAATGCTCTCTTGTTTGTTCCCAAGGAAAACTTTGAAATCCATGGTTTCGGTCGTACTGAACCAGGGGTAAATCTCTATTGCAAGAAAGTCTTAATCCAGGAGCAAGCCCCGAACATACTACCGGAATGGTTACGGTTTATTAAAGGGGTAATCGATAGTGAGGAGTTGCCCCTCAATATTTCTCGTGAAACAATGCAAGACAGTGCTTTAGTCAATAAACTTAATAAAGTTGTGACGAGCAGATTTCTGAAGTTTCTTGTTGAGCAAGCTGATACTGAGACCGAAAAGTATCAAGCATTCTGGGGGAAATTCAGTGCTTTTCTCAAAGAAGGCGCTGCAAGTGATTTTAGCAATCGCTCTGATTTAGTGAAATTACTCCGCTTTGAGTCTACTGCGGCTGAGAAAGGTCAACTTATTTCCTTAGCAACCTATGTTGAGCGTATGAAAGATGACCAAAAAGCAATTTATTATATTAATGGTCCTAGCCGCGAAACTCTCGAGGCTGGTCCTTATTTAGAAATTTTTAGAGATAATGGAATTGAAGTTATTTATACTAACGAAGCTATCGACGATTACATTTTTGGTTTAGTCGGGGAGTTTGAGGGTAAAAAGATTCTCTCAGCAGACCAAACTGATCTGGAATTACCAGAGACCGAAGTGAAACCCCTTATGGAGGAGTCCCTAACTACAGAGGAAATTTCCTCTATGTCTAGTTGGCTTAAAGATATTTTAGGAACAAAAGTTACAGAAGTTAGAGAATCTAAGCGTCTAGTGGACAGCCCAGCCATTATACTCACACCCCATGGAACCCACAGTATGCAACGAATGATGCAATTAATGAATAAGGACTTAAATAACGCTGATCCTTGTGTGTTAGAACTTAATAGTCGTCACCCCTTGATTAAACGGCTTAATTCCTTAATTGTTAAAAACGATCCCTTTGCTAAGGTTGCCTCTGAACAACTCTTCGAAAATGCTCGTATCGCAGCTGGTTTAATAGTTGATCCTAGGGAAATGGTCGATCGATTATATCGAATTTTAGAACGTGCTCTCGTCTAAATAGTATTTTGCATTCTCCGAGAACTTTTACTCACTCTATGAACGCTCTAGGGGATCTTCTAAAGGGATTCACGATAAAGTCAACTCTTTGTCAAGGCGCAAAAGGTTGAAATTAAATCTAAATAATAAAGTGAATATGGACAAGGGTCTAAGAATTCGTGGTTTGAATCACAAATTCTTAGGCTCTTATTTGTTAAGCTATATATCAACCAAAGAAAAGAGATTGCACTTATCCTACTCAAAAGTTATACTTTCCGATGGTTACAAAAACGCAGATTCACTGATGGGGGTATTAAGATGACAGAAAACTCCGGTTATATTGTCGAGCACTGTAGACCGAATTGCCCACGAAATGCCAAGCCTTGGGAGTTGCTGCAAAAAGATTTGGACTCAGCTTTAAGTTCGTTAAACCTATCTGAAACTTTAACTAAAAAATTCAAGCCTTTACTTTATCATCAGATTGCCAAAATAAGTCTGGCTGGCTGTCCCAATGGTTGTTCTCAGCCGTTAATTAAAGATTTTGGTGTTATAGGCTATGTCATGCCGAAAATAACTGATCTTGTTTGCCAAGGTTGTGGAGCCTGCGTAAAAGCCTGTCAGGAGAAAGCACTTAGCTTGCCTAAGGGCGAAATAAGCATTAATTCAACACTTTGTCTAGCCTGTGGTGATTGTGTTCGGGTATGTCCTTCAGGCACTCTCAGTCCAGGAGAGCGCGGTTGGAATTTATATCTAGGAGGCAGGGTAGGACGACATCCGCATTTTGCGGAATGGGTTGGCAAAGCAACAGGGGAAGCGGAAGTCATTGAATGGGTGACCAAAATCCTTAATGATTATCTTAAATATTGCTATCCCCAAGAAAGATTAACTAATTTCTTAGAGCGGGTTGTACTAATGCAAAATTCAGAAGTCAGAAGTCAGAGTTCCGAAGTCTAGCATAGAGCATTGTGCCTCGAATTCACCGTTCTCTTGTAGAACGTTCGTGAATCCATTCCTTTAAATTTTTTAGGTTACACACTCTAATAGTCTTCTTTTCTATTTGAATTATTTCTAATTCGCGTAATTCCCCTAAGATCCTACTCACGGATTCTCTGGCAAGGCTGCACATTGCCGCCAATTCCGTTGCTGACAATGGAATTGAAATTAAGACAGCATCTTCTTCAACATTACCATGGGCATGAGCTAAGGCATAGAGTTTTGCTCCTAATCTTAAACGAGCATCTCCTAAGGCTAGATTTCTAATCTGTCGATAAGCTCGACGCAAATCTAAAGCAAGAGCTCGATAAAAGTTCCACAGCAGGGTTGGATGTTTTTCCAAATAGCGCTGAAAAGTTTGTTTATCTAAAATCAAAACTTCTGTTGCTTCAATTGCCAAAGCTGCGTGGGGATAAGGTTTGCCGTCAAAAACTACTTCAGGGAAAAAAGCTGGTGGTTTAATGACGCGAAATATCTTTTCGGAAAATTCACCCGTTAATAATATTTGAATTCGACCTTTTAGTAAAAAAAAGACACTAACTGAATCGTCGTATGAAAAATACACATATTGTTTGGCTGCGTAACGTCGGACTCTTCCATGAGTAACACAATAATCTATAAAATCTTCTGGTGTATCCTGCCAAAACGGGATTAACGAGATAAGTTTGCGAAGGTCTTTTTCTTTGGATATCACTTGTCAGTTACCCACTTTCTGTTTACTAAACTTATATTTTTTCTTTGGGATAATTTTATTAACTTCCCCTCGGCCATTTAAACTTGATCTTTAGTTAATAATACATTACGATTGCAAGGAAGAAACTATAATGTTTCTTTCTTGTATTATTTCAGCAAATTCTTTAACTTCTCGTTTAAGAAGGGGACGTAATTATGCAGAAAATTCGAGTGGAAGACGCAGTCGGAGCTGTGCTTATTCACGATATGACTCAAATTATTCCCGGTGAGAGCAAGGGGCCGCGTTTTCGTAAAGGCCATGTGGTACGTGAAGAAGATATTCCTATACTTCTGAGTATGGGAAAGGAACATATTTTTATCTGGGATCGTACACCGGGACTCATCCACGAAGATGCGGCCGCTGAACGATTGGCTAGAGCAGTAGCAGGACCAGGGATTGATTTCAATAAACCTGTAGAGGGTAAAGTCGCTCTTACGGCAGCCTTCAGTGGTTTACTGTATGTTAATGAAGCTGGCATCTTGGCTCTCAATTCTCTTGGAAACCTTGTACTTGCAACCCTTCATCACCTTCGCCCTGTACAACAAAACCAAACGTTAGCAGGAACAAGGATAATCCCACTCATGATTAATGAAGAGGTAATTTTGGAAGCTGAACGTGTAGCCTCAACTTTTCCTGAACCCATTCTTCAAGTTCGTCCTTTGAAACACTTGAAGGTGGGGATTGTTACTACGGGTAGCGAGGTCTTTCATGGCCAAATCTCAGATAAATTCGGTCCCGTTCTACGGGCTAAAGTAGAAAATTGGGGGTCAGAGGTCATCGGTCAATCGTTTGCCACTGATAATATTCCCATGATCCAACAGAGGATTCAGGAACACTTGACAAATGGCGCAGAGATTATCCTAGTTACTGGAGGCATGTCTGTTGACCCCGATGATGTTACACCAACGGCAATCATAGAAATGGGAGCCGAATTAATTACCTACGGATCTCCAGTTATGCCAGGAGCTATGTTTTTATTAGCGTATTTAAATGGTATTCCAATTCTCGGACTTCCAGGTTGTGTTATGTATGCTAAGACAACAATTTTTGATTTGGTGGCACCACGCATCTTCATTGGGGAAAAATTAACGCGCCTAGAAATTGCCAAATTAGGTCATGGAGGACTCTGTCTGGAATGTCCCATCTGCACTTACCCAGATTGTTCCTTTGGAAAGTGAACTCGTTCAACTAAAGTTGAACATCGAGACTTCGGTGGGGGAGTCTACCCCCACCGAAGCAGAGTACGGGGTTCCACTTCCACTTGTAGAAGTGGGAGTCTTACTAAATGTCGTTAAAACAGGCTTCGGGCGCTTTTTTGTAGATCCTCTACAGTTCGGCATCGATAAAGTTTGGTACAATACGGTTGATAACATGACATAACATTATCACGCTCAGACCATTCTTCAACATTCAAAGGGTTAAGCCAATAAACTTGACGAACCTGTTCACGTATTTCTGCTAAATATTCAGTCCGAGGAGGTCTGAAGTTATTTTTAGCATCACCCATAATTAGTAGAGTTGCCTTACTCGAAAGTTCCGACAACACATCCCTAGTGAAATCCTGAAAAACCTGACCATAGTCGGAAAAGCCAGAAGTTGCCTTTCTTCCCCAAGATTCAATCTCTTCCTGTAACTCACCGAGATCTTCATCCCAGATATGGTCGGAGACATCCCAAAGTGTATCAATAAAGAAGAAAAGTCTTACTTTGCGAAAACGTGCTTTTAGTCGACCTACTAAAAACAACAGAAATTCAGCGTAGGGTGCTACGGAATTGGAAACATCACACAACACTACCAATTCTGGGACAAGCGGAACTCGTTTGTGATAACGCAACCTAAAAACCTTACCAGCTCCTTGGAAAACGCTTGGCACGGTTTGACGAAGATCTAAAACTCCACGTGAGCTTTTTCGCCAGCGCAACCCTGGATGAACTGCCAATTTACGAGCCCATTGACGCAAAGTCGCCTGCACAAGGATCTTCTCTGCAGCTGTCAAACTTTGTAGTGGTTTATGCTTCCAATAAAATCTTTGCAGTGGTTGCCAGCTATTTTCAGTTAACATTTGACCTTTTACTAATTCCTGACGAACAAGATCTTGCAGAGCAGAACCTTCAGTCTGAAACGCTTGCCATTGTTCTTCGGTAAGTTCGCCTTGTTGAAGTGCTAAATCTACAGCATTAATCCAAGCATAATAATTAATTTCTGACAACATTTTTTTGACCATTTCTTCAAAGACTAGATCTGCAGGAACATCAGGCAATCCCTTAGTAGCTGTTTCAAAGGCTGGCAAAGGGAGAAGTGCTGGTAAGTTCTTGGACTTTCGGCTTATTCCACCACTGCCCTGTCCTATTTCTTGTCCTCCACTGCCGAAGGTACTTTGGTCATTTTCCAGCAGGAGAGGGAGTGATGAACCCCTAGTTTCGGAAAAATCGGCCGAAAAAAGTATTTGCCAAATCATTTGGAAAATAACTCTATCATGGGGACGATGGATTAGAGACGTTTTCAAGATAATTTCTGCAGATAGCTCAGGAAAACGTTCTAAACATGTTAAGGCTTCTGCATAATCTTGTGGAGATATGGGTAAACCAGCTTTGCGCAAAGCGTCAACAAAACGGATATAACTCCAGCCATTCATCATAAACACCTCGGTCACTGCTGAGCGGCTTCGATTTGCCACTGTTTTAAACGTTCTTCCAATTTGCTGATATCTTTGGGATACTTCAATAGTATACTTAAGGTGCCGATTAATTGATCTAATTTTAGTTCTTCAGCTTTTAAGACATGCAAAGCCCTAGCAAAATCCAGACTTTCTGAAACGCTCGGCAATTTACGCAAAGGCATTTTCCGAACTTTGGCAATGAACTCGCAGACATCTTGAATTAATTTAAGAGAAAGTTCCGAACATTGCTTTTGAAGTATAGCTACTTCACGTTCAAGTGCTGGATAGGTCAAGTTTAGATTTACGCAACGTCGACGTAAGGCATCGCTAAAATCCCTACTGTTGTTGCTAGTTAGCATGACCATGGGTTTTATTTTAGCTGCTAAAGTGCCTAATTCTGGAATAGTAACTTGAAACTCAGCCAATAACTCTAGAAGGAAACTTTCAAACTCTTCATCACTTTTATCAAGTTCATCAATCAGTAAAAGAACTGGTTCGGGCGAAAGTAAGGCCTGAAGAAGTGGACGAGCGAGTAAAAATTCTTCAGAAAAAAGGTTGGTTTTAATTTCATCCCAATCCTCCGTTTTCGCTAATTGTAAGCGCAAGAGCTGTTTGGCATAATTCCAATCATATAAAGCCTTACTTGGATCTAAGCCTTCATAACACTGTAAACGAATCAATTTTCTCTGAGAAACCTTTGCTAATGCTAGTGCTAGTTGAGTTTTGCCGACGCCCGCCGGCCCTTCAATCAAGCAAGGTTTTTCCAATGCCAAGGACAAGAAGAGGGTAATCCCAGCTTCTTCATCTAAAAAATATCCTGCAGCACCTAAGTTCTGTATAAGATCGAGTGGGGAATTGAACATTATAACTTCACACCTCCCTATGCACTAATAATTTATAGTTTATCATGATTCACCTTTAAATTAATAATTAGTATCTTAGACTTATTTATAATATCATTAGACATTTTAATAAATCTATAGTATATTTAGCTTGTGATAACCCTAGGGGGGTATGTAATCATATGGAGCTAGGTGGGATCTATTTAAAATGAGGGTATATAATAATTTTAGGGCACTCTATAAATTATAGTTTGCAAAGTAATAAATGCTTTTATTTAAAAAAGGAGAGATAGATATGTTTAAACAAATCGCCCTTCCTAGCGAGAAAGAAATGCTCAACGCCCATTTCGGAAGAAGTCAAGCCTTCACTTTATTCACGATTGAGGACGGTGAAGTCTCTGGTAAAATTGTTTTAGACACTAAAGGGCTCGAACATCAACATTCTGGTATAGCCGAATTCTTAAAATCAAAAGGGGTAGAAGTCGTAATTTGTGGTGGAATAGGTCCAGGCGCTATCTCCGGGTTAGAGAGTGCTGGACTCGAAGTTTTGCGCGGAGCAAACGGTACTGTCGAAGAAGTTGCTGCGGCTTATGCTAAGGGTAGGTTAATCACTTCCGATGCAGTCTGTAATCATGATCATGATCATAGTCATCAACATTAATTAGGCCTTAGTTTATTTTTCCGTGAATGATTTCAGGCATAGCTTTAGTGATTAAGTGGTACACTATTCACGCCAAGTTTCTTAAATTATCATGAAAGGGGAGCTTGTCGTGGGAAAACATAAAAAGGTATCACGCCCAAAATCACCCTTGACCATTAGGGATCCTCATTATTCAGAATATGATATGCAAAAAGAACGCAACATTCAAAATCTACATCCTCATAAACCTTAAGAGAGTGCTAACTGCACTCTCTTTATTTATCAATATAATCATGCGCGGCATAAATTGGCAAAGATTTTTTAAGATAATGAAGATAGATAAAAACTCATCGAGAACTTTGCTTGAAAAATTACTTGACAAAAAGACTAGGAATAAAATATAGTTATACATTATGAATTGACAATTATAAAAAATACGAAAACAAAAACAATTTTAAAGGCAAACCCTGAACATCTTATTGTCTAGCTCAATAAGTGTTTTAGTTTTGTCGAGAATAATGTCATGTTTTAAAAGACAGAGAGGAGGGGAAAATAAGGATTTTGATTTATTGATGAACAAAAAGTAATTTAAAAGGAGAATGATTATGAAATATATTAAATCACCAATGCCTGGTAAAGTTATAGGGTTAGAAGTCAAAGTTGGGGATAATATTGATGATGATACTGAGGCGTTCATCTTAGAATCTATGAAAATGGAATTGCCAGTTCATGCTGGAGTAACTGGTATTGTCAAGAGTATCAGTGTCAGTGAGGGTGATACGGTTCCTAAAGGTCATATTTTAGCGGAAGTGGAATAGAGTTTCTAAAGCTCCCGAAGCTAACATTTTTAAATGAAAAATACTTTGTACCAAGTCGGTGGTTGCACTAACGTAAAATCATCGGCTTGTTTTTCTATATCAATGGGAGAGTTTTTTGGGGGGTCATTGAAAAAATAACGCGGTTTCAAAGCAAAGGCAGGGATGGAGTTTTGAATAAAGGGGTAGAGGAATGGCTAGAGAGGCTGTGGCAGCATGATCGGCGAGCCATAGCTAAGCTGATTTCACGGGTGGAAGATAATTTGGATCGGCAACAAATTATGCAGGCAGTACATGCGCGTACTGGTGCTCATTTGGTTACTGGTATTACAGGACCGCCTGGCGCAGGTAAAAGCTCCTTGGTAGATGCTTTGACGAAACAGTATCGACAGCAGGGTAGCCAAGTCGGCATTGTGGCAGTAGATCCTAGTAGTCCAATATCTGGTGGTGCGATCTTAGGGGATAGAATCCGCATGCAGACTCACGCAACGGACCGCAACGTGTTTATCCGCAGTATGGCGACACGGGGAAGTTTGGGAGGTGTGGCAGCTGCTACTGCTGATGTGTTACGCATTGTGGAGGCAGGCGGTTTTACCACTATGCTTTTGGAGACAGTGGGGGTTGGACAATCGGAAATTGAGATAATGCGTTTGGCAGATACAGTGATTCTTGTGTTAAATCCAGGCACAGGGGATGGAATTCAAGCGATTAAAGCTGGAATCATGGAAATTGCCGACATTTATGTAGTTAACAAAGCCGACTTGTCTGGGGCAGAACGTCTAAAAAATGAAATTACAATGATGCTGGAAATGAATATAGCCAACCGAGCGAGCAAGAGTACATGCTCGAGTGATTTAGAATCAGGTAATAGTGCTGGATGGGCTTGGCGACCACCAGTTGTTTCGACCAATACATTCACTAACCAAGGTATCGCGGAACTGTTAGAGCAGATTGTACTCCATCATAATTTTCTGACTGCTAGCGGCCAATTGCAAGTCAAACGGGGAGAACAACTACAGCGCGAAGTATGGCGTCACGTAGAACATAAAGTTCGAACAATTTTTGATGATATATGGACGAATTTAGGAGAAGCACAGTTGGATGTACATCTGTTTGATCCTTATAAAATGGCAGATGGTTTTTGGACTAGGATAATAGAAAGTGAAAAAAATTCCAGGAATGATCCTCACTAATTAATTCTAGAAAAGTGTGTAAGAGATAAGTTTAATTTACCACCAAAGCAGGTAAATTAAACTTTTTTTATAACAATCCAGTCCTACGATCAGAAGAAATAACTGAGATATTGAATCTGTGCTAAAAAAATATTTTGTAAGGAGAAACGAAATAAATTATTCATGAACAATTGGGGATTATGAAAGTAAGATTTCCTTTACCACTTAATTTTCACGTTAACTGCTATGCAAAAAGGAACTGATGGCTGGTATCTCGTTGATACTGGTCTTAGTGGAGAGGATACTACACGAATTTGGCTGAACTTTTTTGAGAAGCAGTCAATAAGACCTTCGGATGTTAAAGGGATTTATATCACTCATTTTCATTCAGACCATTACGGGTGTTCGGGATGGCTACAAAATTATACCGGGCACCAGTTTACATAGGGGCTATTGATGCTTATCGCATCAATCATTACTGGAAAAAAGGTATGTATTTTTTGGAGAATACTCATGACATATTAAAGCAAAATGGTATGCCAGAGGACGAATTAGAGCAAATAATGGAGGCAGCAATCGTAAATAGTCAATTTTCCTTTCCCCATGCTGAACTGACAATACTGCAGGCCGGGCAGATTGTACGCTTGGGGGATCATGACTATCAGGTTATTTTAACTGCTGGGCATACCGATGGGCATATTTGTTTTTATAACGAAGAGTATAGTATGCTCTTGTCGGGTGACCATTTGTTACAGAAAATTACTTCAAATATAAGCCAATCATCTCAACCAGATGCAGATCCTAACCCTTTGGATAATTATCTTCGAGCATTAAATAATATTCGGGGTTTAAATTGTAAATTGGTATTGCCTGCTCACGGAAAACCTTTTTCCAATTTTGAAGAAAGGATTAGTCAACTAGAGTCTCACCATCAGAAACGATTAGCGTTGATTAAAAACTGTGTTGGAAGTGGTGCAACTGCTTATAACGTATGTAGGCTTGTGTTTACTAAGGAGCTTAACTATCAAGGGTTGCGTCTCGCTATGTCGGAAACACTTGCGCACCTTGTGTATTTATTGTTTCGGGGTGATTTAAAAGTAGTTTCAACTGATGGGATAAAGAGCTATCACCTAAAAGAGTAAAACGATGCCTTAATTTGAACAATTTGCTCAAATCATTACTAGGTAATTATTTGGACTATGAACAATGAACAATGCAAATGTCGATTCATAATTCATAATTCATAATTCTTAATTATGAATTATGAATTTATAAAGTATGTTTCTTCCATACTAAGAAGGGATTCTTTATTATTGTTATTAAATTCGGGAAATCCTGAGGCCGATAAATATTCGGTAATAATGGAAGGTGGATGAGCGATGGAAAAGAATGAGCGGGTTGTTGAAGTGGAGAATAATACGAGTAATCCTGTGGAAATTCTTAAAGAAATTGGAGGAACAAGCCTTCCTGATTCTTCTGGTAATATTTATTGCATGACAATAATTGGACAGATTGAAGGCCATACTTCTTTACCGGCACAAACAAAAACGACGAAATATGAACATGTAATTCCCCTCTTAGTAGCTGTCGAACAAAATCCCAAAATTGAAGGGATCTTGGTTCTCTTAAATACCGCCGGGGGAGACATTGAAGCTGGTTTGGCTATTGCAGAACTACTTAGCGGTATGAGTAAACCTTCAGTATCTTTAGTTTTAGGGGGGGGACATAGCATAGGTATTCCTATCGCGGTGAGTTGTTCCAAAAGTCTTATTTCAACTTCGGCGACGATGACGGTTCATCCAATACGTTATAATGGTTTGGTGATCAATGGGGATCAACAGTTTGAATATCTGAGAAAAATGCAAGACCGTGTTGTGCAATTTATCTGTTTGCATTCTCACATATCGGATAAACAATTGCGTACCCTGATGTTCAAGACAGGAGAATTGGCGCAGGACATCGGGGCAGTACTTGTTGGTCAAGAGGCAGTTGAAGCGGGTTTGATCCAAGAAGTAGGGGGCTTAAAAGAAGCATTTAATGCTTTAAACGAATTGATAATGAGAGCATCTTCTAGTAAACATTAGTAGAACAACAAACTTGGGATGAATATCCAGCCAATATTCCTTATGATGATGAGCCTTGGACGGAAGAGGACGAGGAAATGGTCGGGGAAGCAAAAGGGGCTATAGAAAAAGGCGAGAGAATAAAACTCCTTGTCTTAAACAGTTTTTCAAATAATGAACCAGGTGGGGTGTAAAAACCTTCCTGGTTCGTTATTTATGTTAAAATTATACAAATTATTTAAATACCAAACTGCGCTTAAGGATTAAATATAAAGGATTCTGAGCAATCGTTGTGGAATAAATAGATAGTACTATAGGTGGATGTTGGAGGATTAAATCTGTGGCGAAGCGTACGATACGCCGCAAAATTGATAAAAGTGTGGATAACCTCAAACAAACGCTCCGTAATGAGATGATTGGTATTCTTGTACTCGGAATAGTTTGTTTAGGGTTAGTCGCTATTTTTACCGATCATAACGGTTTTCTCGGCGAAAAAATAAAACATAGCTTGCTTATGATCAGTGGAGGCGGGCAGGTTTGGCTCTTACTGATGCTGGGCGCGTGGGGAATATCCTACATGAACCGCAAAAGTTCTGGATTAGGTCGACGTGGTGGTGGAGCTTTTTTATTTTGGTTGATTTTATTAGGACTTCTTCAGCTTCGCTTACCAGGTGTTGAGTCGTTTTCTAAAGAGGAAATGTGGAGTGAAGGTAAATTAGGACATGGGGGAGGAGTCATTGGGGCGGGTGTTGCGTTGTTACTTAGGAATGCCGTGGGTATGTCAGGTAGTTATGTTATTTTGGGCGTGGGAGCACTAATTGGTGCAATTTTAGTCGTTAATCGTTCATTTATTGGGGGATTACGTGATGCACACGATGTGAGTAGGCAGACCGGAGGATGGTTGAAAGACCAACTCTATGATTTTATTTATGTTTTTCAAGACTCGCCAGAGGCAGAACCTCTTACTGAGGATAATACTAAAAAAACTCCACGATCTGTATCTTCGACAAAAAAGAAAGATAAAAATAAGGTCAAAATAAACACAGGGGTGCAGCTTGAGGATCAAATTCTTATTGAAAGACCTTTGGTTATTCGTACTTTAGGTGAAACTACGGAAGTACCCTCTGAAAATTTCCCTGATGAACCGCAGCAAGTTGAACAGCTGGAGTTTGAACAAATTTTAGACAAGGATGCAAGTCGAGCTTCCCTGACTATTCCAGGTAAGTTAACAGGTACACCAATTTCTCGACAAATCCACAAAACAGATAACTATCAACTTCCTTCACTACTATTGTTACAAAAATCTTTTAAGGTTAATAACCCTCGACTTAATAAAGATTTAGCGGATAATGTCAAGATACTAGAAGATACCTTGGCTAGCTTCGGGGTTAAAGTTAAGGTTACGCATGTTACTCAAGGACCAGCAATCACTCGCTATGAGGCACAGCCAGCACCGGGTGTTAAAGTAAGTAAAATCACGAACCTCTCTGATGATATTGCACTTGGACTAGCTGCGACAAATGTGCGTATTGAGGCTCCTGTCCCCGGTAAATCAGTCGTAGGAATTGAAGTTCCTAATAAAGTGGTGGCTACCGTCCAATTTAGAGAAGTCATAGAAACTGCGGAATTTCAGAATTCTCTTAGTAAAATAAGTATGGCTTTGGGTAAAGATATAACTGGAACTTCAATAATAGCGGATCTGACAAAAATGCCTCACATGTTAATTGCGGGTGCAACAGGATCAGGTAAATCTGTCTGTATTAATACTATAATTCATAGTATCCTTTTCAAAGCCAGACCAGATGAGGTCAAATTGTTGCTTGTAGATCCCAAAATGGTGGAATTGGCAAATTATAATGGGATTCCACACCTTATCGCACCTGTTGTTACCGACCCCAAAAAAGCTGCTGGGGCGTTAAAATGGATTGTTACAGAAATGGAAACTCGTTACGAGTTGTTTGCAGCTGCTGGAGTGCGGGATATTGTTCGTTATAATTATCTTCGGACACAAGCTAAACAATCTGAGCTTGCTACATTACCCTATGTCGTGGTAATCATCGACGAATTAGCTGATTTGATGATGGTTGCTCCTGGTGAAGTGGAGGATGCGATTTGCCGTATCGCCCAGATGGCACGTGCGGCAGGTATTCATCTTATTGTTGCTACACAACGACCATCAGTAGACGTTATAACGGGGTTGATCAAAGCCAATATTCCTTCACGTATAGCCTTTGCAGTTTCCTCCCAAACCGATTCAAGGACAATCTTAGATATGAATGGGGCAGAGAAATTGTTAGGACGGGGGGATATGCTTTATTACCCGATGGGGGCTAGTAAACCTATACGTGTTCAAGGATGTTATTTAGCAGACAAGGAAATGGAAAATGTCATGAAATTTCTCCAGAATCAAGCAAAACCAGAATACCAAGAAATCCCGAACCTAGAGTTTGCTTCTTCAGCTAAGGTTGAAGAAGAACTGGATGACCTCTTTTATCAAGCCGCTCAACTATTCATTGAGAGTGATAATGCTTCAGTTTCGCTATTACAAAGACGTTTACGTATAGGATATACTCGGGCAGCCAGATTGATGGATTTGCTAGAGGAAAAAAGAATCGTTGGAGGATACGAAGGCTCGAAGCCTCGGGAGGTATTACTCTCTCGTGGCCAATTTGAACTTAAATACGGTTGGAAAGAAATTAATAGTCATTAGATTTGCCAATTAGCTTGGCAGGATTTATGATATACAATGTAGAATAAAGGCAAATTGAAAGGGAAATTTCATGATTCGGGAGATCAATATTGAAGAATTATCAAACCTTAAAAATGCAATTCTGATTGATGTGCGTTCAGAAGGAGAGTATTCCGAAGCAACCATTCCAGGTGCTCTTAACCTACCGCTCTTAAATAATTGTGAAAGAGCTGAAGTCGGTAAAACCTATGCTCAGATTTCACCTTTTTTGGCACGTCAGATTGGTCTGAGTTTTATTAGCCCCAAACTACCTAAACTGGTAGAAAGTGCGCTTAAATTTGCTGAATCGGGCTCGTTAGTTCTTTTTTGTTGGCGTGGAGGAATGCGTAGCAAGGCACTGGCAACGGTACTAGACTTAATGGGGATATCTGTGTATCGGTTGCAAGGTGGAATCAAAGCTTATCGTGCTTCAGTTCTGAACTATTTCCAAACAGAATTATCTTTTAAGGTTATCGTTCTTAGTGGTAATACAGGCGTTGGTAAAACAGAATTCATAGCATGTTTACGCAGAGAGGGATATCCTGCCATTGACCTTGAACGACTAGCTAACAATCGGGGATCTGTATTTGGGGCTATGGGCCTAGGTTCCTCACCCTCTCAGAAGGCGTTTGAGGCAATGCTTTACGAAGAACTTAGATCGTTTGTAGAATTTAACTATATTATTGTTGAATGTGAAAGTAAACGCATTGGTCGGGTTACGTTGCCTGTTAGTTTTTATCAGGCAATGCAAGAGGGTACCAAAGTTTTGTTATATGATTCTGTGGACAATAGGGTTCAAAGGCTTCTGAAAGAATATACTGCTGTTCCAAATGCCTTAATAGAAATTGACCAAGCCTTAGAACGCTTAATTAAGACTTTGGGTCATGAAAAGATCAAAGAATTAAAGAAATTGATTGAACTTGAAAACTTTCAGGATTTTACAGAACGACTGTTATTAGAATACTATGATCAACTTTATGCTTATCCCAATCAGGCCACACCAGAGTATCAATTATGCCTTAACCATGAAAATCAAGATTTTATTTTGAAACAAATGGCTGATTACCTTGCTGAATGGTTAAATTAGAACGCTGATTAACTAAGTTGGATGTTCAAAAAAGGGGGGAGCATTATGTCTGGAGAAGGAGATAAACTTCGCGTTGCGAGGGAGAAGAAAGCATGGAGCTTACTTGATGCGGAAGAGGCCACCAAAATTAGAGCTCGATATTTGGAGGCTTTAGAAGCTGAAAAATACGAAATAATTCCTGGGACAGCCTACGTTAAAGGATTTTTACAAACTTATGCTAAGCATTTGGATCTTAATCCAGGAGAGGTTCTAACTCTTTTTAAATCATCACAAGTTCCCCAAAAGCTAACCGCTTTGAGTAGGCCTCTTACTTTCTCTCCTTCTCATCCTGTATTGTGGCGACCAACAGTGGCTATAGTTATGGCTTTATTAGCGATATGTGTAGTCGTATTGATTGCACATTGGAGTCAACCTCCCAGCCGCCAAGCTCCTATTGCGTTTTCTCCAGCTCCTCTGCCAAGTGCACCAAAACAGAATACTGCAAATGAAACTAATCCATCTTCTCCAACCCCATCACCAACGCCCACCAATACGATAGACATACCAATGACAGAAGGTTTAATTGCTCAATTTGTGTTTAGTCAACCTTGCTGGTTGCTAGTAAAAACCGACGGAAAAGTTGCTCTTGAGGGAGAGTATACGGTAGGAACAACCAAAGAACTTACAGCGTCAAGTAAAATAGAATTGGTTTCTGTTGGGAATGCTGGTGGTATAAGTGTAACCCTCAATGGGACTGTGCTTCCTAGTTTGGGTAATACAGGGCAGGTTGTTCGTAATGTTGTTTTAACCAAAGACACGATAAGTACAAGATAATAACACGCACCTTATTAAACCCCATTAAAATTTAATTGTCGAATAAAAGGAGAGAATTGACTTGGCTAAAGATGCCTCATTTGATATCGTTTCTCAGGTGGATTTTCAAGAGATTACGAATGCAGTTAAACAAGCTCAAAAGGAGCTAGAACAACGTTTCGATTTTAAAAATAGTAAGTCTTCTATAAAGCTTGAAGAAGAGAAGATGATACTAATCTCTGATGACGAATTTAAACTGCGCAATGTAATTGATATCTTAGAGAGTAAGTTAGTTAAACGGCAGGTGTCGCTAAAAGCCTTAGAGTATGCTAAGGTTCAACAGGCTGGGGGAGATACTGTGCGCCAAGAGGTTAAGTTGATCCAGGGGCTTGCACAGGATAAAGCTAAACAAATTATTAAAGTACTCAAGGATAGTAAAATAAAAGTGAACAGTTCGATTCAAGGTGACCAAGTTCGGGTTACTGGTAAGGATAAAGACGATTTACAAGCCGTTATAGCTTTATTACGTCAAGAAGATTTTGGAATTGACTTACAATATATTAATTATCGTTAAATATTTTTTTTAAGGCTCTCACTATACTTAGGTGAGAGTCTGTTCGTCTTTAGTTGAACGAGTTCCTTAATAATGCCGAAATGTGGCTTTGGGGGTAAAAATAGTGCGTAATTCCGGTTTTTTGCCGGTTAATGCCGACGCGATGCGAGAACGCGGTTGGAGTGAACTAGATTTTTTAATCATCAGCGGGGATGCTTATGTCGATCATCCGAGTTTTGGAATTGCCATCATTGCTAGGGTTTTAGAAAATCAGAATTATCGAGTGGGAATAATAGCTCAACCAAAATGGCAAAATCTCGAGGCTTTTAGGACTATGGGAAAACCTCGTCTTGCTTGTTTAATATCTGGTGGTAATTTAGATTCTATGGTGAATCATTATACTGCCGCTAAGAAGAAACGCTCGAAAGATGCTTATGCACCCGGCGGTAATATTGGTTACAGGCCTGATCGAGCGACAATCGTCTACTCTAATCGTGTTCGAGAGGCTTTACCAGGTACTCCTATAATAATAGGTGGTATAGAAGCTTCTTTAAGAAGGTTTGCTCATTACGACTATTGGAGTAATCAAGTACGTCGTTCAATTCTCTTGGATAGTCAGGCTGATATGTTGGTCTATGGGATGGGTGAAAAGCCAATTACTGAGATCGCCGAGAAACTAGCCGCAGGGATTGCTATCACGCAAATTCAAGGTGTATGTGGCACAATGGTTCCTTGGAGAGAAGCTTCTGTAGCAAAAGCTCTAGTCTTACCCGATTTTAACCAAGTACAACACGATAAACAACGTTATGCTGAAGCTTTTTGGGTACAATATCAACAACAAGATGCCATACGCGGAAAAGCAATGTATCAAAAACATGCTCGTGAAGGGGTCTTGCAATATCCTCCGGCAAGCCCTTTAAGTCAAGCTGAGATGGATCGGATCTATGCTCTGCCTTATATGGGTACTTATCATCCCAAGTATCAAGAACTAGGGGGAGTACCGGCGATAGAAGAGGTAGAATTCAGCTTAGTCAGTGCTAGGGGTTGTTATGGTGCCTGTTCATTTTGTGCACTTACGTTTCATCAAGGTCGCATTATTCAAAGCAGAAGTGCTGAATCTATCGTACGTGAAGCCGAGCGCTTAACTTGGAATCCCCGCTTTAAAGGCTATATTCATGATGTCGGTGGACCAACGGCCAATTTCCGTCGTCCTTCTTGTACTGAACAACTGACCAAGGGAACTTGTAATCATCGCCAGTGTCTTTACCCTCAACCTTGTGCCAAGTTAGATACCAATCATCGCGAATATATTGATTTACTTCGTCGCTTACGAGAGTTACCTAAGGTTAAGAAAGTCTTTGTGCGTTCGGGCGTTCGTTATGATACTATTCTGGCTGACCGTCAGTCGGATTTTTTACAAGAACTATGTGAACATCATGTGAGTGGTCAATTGAAAGTTGCCCCTGAGCACGTGAGTGATACTGTTCTGAAATACATGGGTAAACCAGGGAAACAAGTGTATGAGACTTTTGTACGTCGTTTTAATGCAATAAATCAAGCAATTGGAAAAAAACAATATTTAGTTCCGTATTTGATGTCTTCACATCCTGGTAGTAGTTTAAAGGCAGCAATTGAACTCGCGGAATATATTCGGGATATGGGAGTTAATCCCGAGCAGGTTCAAGATTTCATTCCAACGCCTGGGACTCTATCAACTTGTATGTATTATACGGAATTGGATCCGCGCACGATGGAGAAAGTATATATTCCTAAGAGCTTACATGAAAAGGCCATGCAAAGGGCATTGATTCAGTACCGAAACCCTAAAAACTATGATTTAGTTAAAGAAGCTTTAATGCTTGAGCACAGAGCAGATTTAATTGGCTTTGGTCCTAAATGTTTAATTAAACCACGGAGAATAAATCCGCAAAGCCATTACGTACAAGGTCCACGTCAGGGAGCGGAGCAGATAAAGGGAACAGAGAAGATAATTAGAAAGGGGAGTAAGTCCGACCAGGAAGAGCAACAAAAAAAGGGGAGAGCACTCCCAAATAAATTAAAAGCTAAGGTTAATGATAAAAAAGATGGTAATCGGGTAGTGCTTAAGGATAGACAACTCAATACGAAAAAAAGTACACGAAAGCAAGAAGGTTAATGAAGCTTTTGAGTTATGGCTTTAAATATTAGTTCCGAATTCTTCTGTTAAAGTTTCTTCAGTTTCATTAAAAGTAAAAACACCTAACTCTTTGGAACGTCCTTCTTCCGCAAGCTTAACAAAATCTTCGTAAGTCAGATCTGGTTTATCATAATAAAACTTTGATAGGGAAAGCCAGACACCAGCAGGGCTATGTTCCGGTTCGTATTGAAGGATATAGTACTCTGTTGGGTCTAAAAAGCTCTGTAAGATAACCGCTTGCTCTGGAACAATACGAATAACTTTGGCATCCTCGTATTCTCTATTGTCTATTTGAATTAGGAATGCTTGTAAGCTGGTAAGCTCACTAGAATTACTGAGGATATCAACAGGATTATCAGTAGCTATCTTCCAGTAAAAATCCAGTTCCAAAGAATTTAGAGTTTCCATTTTTTCTGCTAACTCATCTATTCGTCGGGAAACGTTAGATGGTATAGTAAATTCTGTGCAGGAATTCGTACGGCAATGGTAAACAGGAACTAAGTTTATTTTACCTACGCCATGAACTAAATCAATCGGAATAGAACGTGTTGTAAGATAACCTATATCTTCACAACCGCAATAATCAGTAGGTTCTAAAGAAGTTTCGAACATTAAGGATCACCTCATAATCTTTTAAAATTGAAAATTCTTCTTTAAGGCATAATACTTCTGGAAACTAGGGCTAACGATTTTTTTAAATGTACTTTTTATAATCTTCGACAAAATTAAGATTTTTCCTTTACAATTTGCTTTAGCTCTGTTAATTGTTAATGCTCATTTATCAGCATTAACAATTAACAGTTATTCTACACTCTGAAGTTTAATGCAGATTGCACGATGTAAGAATCCGATGTTCGATACTCTAAGCCATCAAATAATTATGCATTATACATTAAATAATCCGGATTGTGCATTGTGCATTGTGCATTCTGAATTCTGAATTCTGAATTGATTTAAGTTTTTTTGACTCTTGTAGAAACGTTGGGTTATACTAATAATAAAGTAGCACGTAGAGGTGTATTTTGGGAAAAATTGCCGTTATTTCGTTAGGGTGTTCCAAGAATCAAGTGGATAGTGAAATTATGTCAGGGATTTTAGGAAAAGAACATCTACTGATCGATGAACCAGGTGATGCTGATGTTATAGTAGTTAATACATGTACCTTCATCGAGACCGCCAAAGAAGAATCAATCAACACTATTTTAGAAATGGCTCGTTTTAAGGAAATGGGCTCTTGTAGAGTCCTTTTAGCAACGGGTTGTCTTGCTCAGCGTTATGGTGAGGAGTTAATGCTGGAGATACCCGAACTAGATGGAGTAATGGGTACAGGAAATTTGGATAAAATAGCAGAATTGTTGGAGAAAACTCGTGCCCAAAGAACAATCTTAATTGAACTAGGTTCTCCAGAGTTTCTTTACGATGAGACTATGCCCCGGAAACGCCTGACTCCAAAGCATTATGCTTATGTGAAAGTGGCTGAGGGCTGCGATAACTATTGTACTTATTGTGTTATTCCTCATGTGCGGGGTCACTTCCGTAGCCGTCCTGAAGAATCTATTGTCAGAGAAGTTCAGAATATGGCTTCTCAAGGAGTCAAGGAAATTCTATTAATCGCTCAGGACACTACACGATATGGCTTGGATCTGTACGGTGAACTACGTTTACCCAAACTAATTCGCTCACTGGCAGGTATTGAAGGTATAGAATGGATACGCTTGATGTATTGTTATCCTGATATGTTCACAGAGGAGCTTATCGAGACAATGCGTCAGGAACGCAAGGTTTGTCGTTACCTAGATCTTCCTTTGCAACATGCTGATCCTAAAGTGTTGATTGAGATGAATCGACGTGGAACTATCGAAGAAGCAGAGCAATTAATTACTAGACTTCGTCAAGTAATGCCTGATATAATAATCCGTACGACAATGATCACTGGGTTTCCTGGTGAAACTGAACAAGAGTTTGAAAATCTGCTTGATTTTGTGAAACGTGTAAAGTTTGAGCGTCTGGGCGTGTTTGCTTACTCCCAAGAGGAAGGAACACCTGCCTCCCAAAGAACAGACCAAGTTCAGGAGAATATCAAGGAAAAGAGGCGCGATCAGTTGATGCTTCTACAACAAGATATTGCTAAAAAATGTCAACAACAATTAATAGGTCAGACTTTAACGGTTATCCTAGAGCAAAAATTACCAGATGATCGTTGGTTAGGGCGTACGGAAGCTGATGCACCGGAAATTGACGGGCAAATTTATGTTAATGTGTATAATAAAGTAGTCAGTGTTGGTGAAATGGTTCAGGTCTATATCCAGGAAGCGGATAGTTATGATTTATTAGGAGAGGTTGTCTCGTGAATTTGCCTAATCGTTTAACCTTAGTTCGCATAATCTTGATTCCAGTGTTCATGGCTTTTTTGCTATTGCAAGCCCCCAAAGGACATACGCTCTTTCCTCATCAGGATTTAGTTGCGGCAGTAATATTTATCTTAGCTTCCGCCACAGATGGACTGGATGGCTATATTGCCCGAAAGAGACATCAGGTTACTGTTCTGGGAAAGTTTATGGATCCCCTGGCAGATAAGCTCTTAGTTTCTGCTGCTTTAATATCCTTAGTGGAGTTAGGTAGTGTCCCTGCTTGGGTGGCCTGGACGATCTTAGGACGGGAATTCGCGGTAACTGGTTTAAGAGCAATTGCGGCCGCTGATGGTGTTGTCATAAGTGCCAGCAAACTAGGGAAGATCAAAACAATTACTCAAGTTGTGGCAATCTCGGCAATTTTACTAAAAGACTGGCCGCTTAGCTATTTCGGTATCCCCATCGGAAAACCAGTTTTGTATATTGCACTGATTTTTACGATGATTTCTGGAATTGATTATTTTTTGAAAATGCGCAAGTTATTACGTAAATAAATATTAATTTTAATCAATTAATAATAGGTTAAATCATCGAGCGAAGCTAGTTCGCTTACATCCTGGATTCTCACCGACTCATAACAAGGTCGGCGGCTCAACTCCGAGTTTGATATAAAGATCCTTTTGCTTTTTGAGTACTTCACCCACACGTAGTTCATGACCGGGATTACTGAAGCATTCAATCA
>JBAQMG010000094.1:0-10794 GCA_049302575.1 Desulfitobacteriaceae bacterium
AAACTCTCCATAAAAATTATTATCACTCCTATAGAAGTTGATTTGCTCATTCAGTTTTATACTCACTGACGAGTTTTTCCATTGGTATATCCTTGTTGTTTAGTTTTCAAAGATCAGGCTTCGAACATGGATGTTCGAGGAACAACATCGCCATGGCTAGAACACGGATGTTCTGATTAGTCACCGCCATGGATGGCAAAGGTGACGTGATGGCAATAGATGTTGTATTCATTGTTGTGCCACAATCGTGAAAGCCAGTTTTGAACTGTTTCCTCATTTGAGGCGCTTAATTAGAGTAGCACTTTGATTTGTGTCTGTCAACTATTATTTTTGGTTACCGTGTTTTTTATACCTGGAAAATTATAACTTTCATTTTCCAGATTCAGTTTTGACAACAGCGACGTTTGTTATTTTACCTCGAATCTTTTAAAGAGTCAAGCATTTTTTTGATGATTTTCGATGATTTATTGGTTATTCACCCAATAAAATTCAAATCCAACTCCCGCTCGAAAGCTACGAAAGCAATATTAGCAATATTAGCAATATTAGCAACATTAAGAAAGATGAACACAGGCAGGAGAACCGTCCCGGTATCTCCTGCCTGTGGATGTGTGTCTCATGGTGATTTACCCCACAATAATCGCAATCTGATTTCAATTCCCTGTTCCAAGCCCGTAAATCACTATTGCTTAGTGACCATTTAGCTAATTTGCGTCAATGAACGCCGATTATAAGGCGTTAAGCACGACATTGGTTCACTTTCAGAAATACCCAGAGGTTTTGGAGTGTAGCCTTATAGTCAAGTGAATAGCAAATGTAGCGCATGGGAACACGTTATTGTCCAGTGGACAGTAACAGCCGAAGGTGCCATATTGATTTACCCCGATTTACTCGATTTCTTGAATAATGGGTAAAATCATGGGTCTTCTCCGAGTCTTTTCATAAAAATGTTTACTGAGAGTATCTCGAATTTGACTTTTCAGTACTGCCCACTCAGTAATCCGATTTTCTCGACAACGAGCCATCGTTTGGCGGATTTTTTCTTTAGCATCATCCAGCATGGATTCCGATTCCCGCACATAAACAAAACCGCGGGTAACAATATCAGGGCCTGCTACAATTGCTCCAGTTGAACGTTTAATCGTCATGACAACAATTAAAATACCATCTTGAGATAATTGTTTGCGATCCCGTAAAACAATATTTCCGACATCTCCAACACCCAAACCGTCAATCAGAACTTTCCCAGCTGTTACTTTACCTGCTAAGGTTGCTCCATGACGCGTGAATTCAATTACGCTTCCGTTTTCAGCTACAAAGATGTTTTGTCGATAAATTCCTAGCTGTTCTGCTAGTTCAGCATGTTTAATAAGCATGCGATATTCTCCATGAACTGGGATAAAATATTGGGGGCGTACCATGTTAAGCATTAGCTTAAGTTCTTCTTGGCTCGCATGTCCAGAAACATGCATACCTGACACTGCTTCATAGATGACATGTGCACCTAGCCTAAACAACTGATCGATGGTTCTTGCGACTGATTTTTCGTTACCGGGAATAGGGCTAGCTGATATTATTACTGTATCACCAGGTTGAATTTCTACCCGACGATGATCATTCATCGCCATTCTAGTGAGAGCAGACATTGGCTCGCCTTGACTTCCTGTGGTAAGTATACACGCCTGATTACCGGGAAGATTAACAATTTCATCAACTTCAACAAGCGTACCTTCAGGAATTTCAAGATTACCTAATTCAGATGCAATGGCAACCACGTTTACCATGCTTCTACCGACAACTGCTACCTTACGATTTGTTTTAACCGCGGCAGAAATTGCTTGTTGGATTCTGTGCACATTAGAAGCAAAACTTGCCAAGATAATTCGATCCTTAGCATTACGAAAGGCCTCATCAAACATTACTCCAACCAAGCTTTCGGATTTCGTAAATCCTGGACGTTCAACGTTAGTGCTGTCGGACATGAGGCAGAGAACACCTTTATCTCCTAATTCCGCAAATTTATGCACATCAAGTGGGGCACCGCTTACTGGGGTATGATCCAGCTTAAAATCCCCCGTATGAACTATACAACCTAAAGGGGTGTGTATAGCCAAACCAACGGCATCCGGAATACTATGATTTACCCCGATAAATTCTACTCTAAATACGCCTAATTTAACAACATCCCTTGGATGAATTACTGTCGCTTTGATGTTGTTAAGATTGCTTTCTTTCAACTTCGACTGAATTATTCCCAAAGTTAAACGAGTAGCAAAGATTGGAACATCCAAATCTTTTAGCAAATACGGTAAACAGCCGATGTGATCTTCATGTCCGTGTGTTATTAGTATCCCTAGCAACATTTCTTTATGATCCAGAAGATACGTATAGTCTGGAATGACAATGTCAATTCCGAGCATCTCATCTTCTGGAAACGCTAGACCTGCATCAACTAGCAACATTTGATTGTCATAACGAATAACGGTCATGTTCTTACCAATTTCCCCTAGTCCCCCTAGAGGAATAATCTGAACTTTGTGTTCTTTGGGCAAATATACCCACCCCCTGTTTTTTTATTTTATTTAATTTTTAATTTAAGGCGCAGAAATTCCACGATTTGTTTCTGTTCCAGAATAAGGCAACAAAAAATAGCCGAAATACCAATCAAACACAGCGACCAAGGTGTCCGTTAGTATTTCGCAACATCTATGGAGACCACCGCACAATAACAATTACTTGTATTATAACTCATAAGGTTAATCATTAGCAAGCTCATTGTTATGTAACATCAAAATATTTCCAATTAAATTCAGTACTACTGGACACCCAAGACCTATGATTTGTTTATTCTTATGTACTCTAATTTTGAATAGCATCTAGAAAAAAAGATATACTACTATAAATTACTATTTCAACTATAAAAGGAGGTAAGTAATCCTATGACAGATGTTGTTTGTTCTGCAGCTCAATGCCGACACAACGGTGAGGGTCGTTGCCAACTAAATACGTTAAGTGTAACTTCTAGCCTCATGAATTCTGAAGCCGAGTGTTCTTTTTACGAAGCAGAGTAATAGGAGCTACGAGACAGAAATTTACATTGTAAACAATTAGCTCAGTCTTTTAACAAGCCAGAAACACCGCTGTTCAGTACGTGTTTCTGGCTTTAATTACCTACTTAAACTTCCTTTTGATTTGTACTTTTTGGGGCTACTGCTGCTAAAAGCTCGTCTTGTTTGAACTCATCAAGAAGTTTTGTTAAAAACTTCCTCTCGTCTTCCGTAACATCAATTAGAGGTAACCGGACTCCACCGGCTTTTAAGCCCAGCATATTAACCAAAGTCTTAATTGGAACGGGATTAGTTGTCACAAAAATACCTTTGAAAAATGGATAAAGCTGAAGATGCCATTGAGCGGCTGTTTTGCTGTCTCCTGCGAACCAAGCATTCATCATATTCTTCATGTCATCACCAATAATATGTGCGGCTACACTAACAACTCCGCTACACCCAAGGGCAAGCATGGGTAAGGTTTGCGAATCATCACCACTATAAACAGTAAAATCAGCGGGCAGAATTCGTTTTAATTCACTCACTTGATCCATCAAACCTGCGGATTCTTTAATTGAAACGATATTGGGTATTTGAGCCAGTCTCTTTACAGTAGCTGGCAATAAATTAGTCACTGTCCGAGTTGGAACATTATAAAGCATCACTGGTAAAGTTACTGCCTTAGCAATGGATTCAAAGTGACGGTACATGCCTTCTTGGGAGGGTTTATTATAATAAGGAACCACTACTAACAGGCCGTCTACTCCTGTGCTGGCAGCTTGTATCGCTAAATCCACACTTGCTGCGGTAGAATTGGATCCAACTCCTGCCAATACTTTTCCCGAAGCTCCTACGGCTTCTTTAACTTCTTTGAACAGCCTTATTTTCTCTTCATTAGTTAAGGTTGGCGCTTCCCCTGTCGTACCGCAAACGACAATTCCATCGGAGCCATGTTTAATTAAGTATTGTGCAAGGCTCCGAGCACTCACATAATCGACTTCCAAATTCTCCTTCATCGGAGTAACCATAGCTGTCAAAATTCTACCAAAATCCATAATTACCCATCCTCCTCTAATCGATATTCGATGTACGAATATGCGTCTCGCTCTTTCGTGCATCGCGCCTCGTGCCTCGAACCTCGCACAAGAAATTTTATCGACCCAGACGAAATTTCTTGTGTAGCGCTTGTACTGAAAGAATCATATTCTCTTTATTAACTAAAACCCAGATCGTAAGATGAGAATCGGCAGATTGTAATATAGTCACTCCAGCTTCAGATAAAGCCTCAACTAAATCTGCCATTATACCCGGCACACCTGCAATCCCAACCCCAACGATGGAAACTTTAGCACAACCACGGACAACTTCAGGACTGAATCCCATATTCTCTAAAATCTTGATGGCTTTATCGGCAATTTCATCTCGGATTGTGTATAAGACTTTTTCTGGTTGAACACTGATAAAATCAACACTAATATCAGCTAGAGCCATGGCTTTAAAAATCTTTTTATCAACTAAGGGTACATCTGTATCTAAAGTAAGTACACCTATTTGAGTTACGTTAGGCGTATGGGCAATTCCAGTAATTAAACGTTCTCCGACAAAATCAGTTCCAGCACTCATATCTGGTTGCATACTTGTAACCAAAGTTCCTGGAGCATCGGAAAAAGTAGACTTTATTCGTATTGGAATATTGCGTTGCATTGCAATTTCTACCGCTCTGGGATGAATTACTTTAGCTCCTTGATGAGCTAATTGACAAATCTCGTTATAAGAGACAACGTCTAAGATTCGGGCATCCTCGACAATCCTCGGATCAGCGGTCATAATCCCTTCAACATCGGTATAAATGTCGATGGCTTCTGCATTCAAGGCAACTCCCAGAGTTGCTGCCGTCGTATCACTACCACCTCGTCCTAAGGTAGTCACCTCACCATTTTCCGTAACCCCTTGAAATCCAGTAACTACAACAATTTTCCCATCTTTTAAGTGTTCCAAGATAACTCTAGGTTCTACACGGACAATTCGTGCATCTCCAAAATTATTATTAGTGATAATTCCCGCTTGTCCCCCAGTCAAAAGGACAGCTTCGAAACCAAGACTTTGTAAAGTACTAGCTAGTACTACACCAGAAATAACTTCACCACAACTCATTAATAAGTCCAATTCACGTTTGGGGAGCTCAGGGTATATTCCTTTAACCATACTTAAAAAAGTATCTGTGGCATACGGATCACCCGTACGCCCTATTGCCGAGACAACGACAACCGGCATAAAACCCTCAGACACTGCCTCTGAAACCTTAGCAGCTACTTGAATTCTCCGTTCAGCCGTGGCAACTGATGTGCCGCCAAACTTCTGAACTAAAATACGCACTTCCCCCCCACCCCCCCTACAAAATCAACTCAGCAATTTGCACGGCATTCGTTGCTGCACCTTTGCGGATTTGATCTCCAACTACCCAAAGATTGATGCCAGTTTTAATCGAGAAATCTTCCCTGATCCTACCCACATAGACTCCATCAGTATCAGCACTAAACCACGGCATGGGATAACGATCCTGTGAAGGATCATCAACGACAATAACCCCCTGTGCTTTGGCGAGAGCCTCCCTGATTTCAGGAATACCAACTTTATGTTCGGTTTCAATATTAATCGATTCGGAATGGCTACGTAAGACAGGTACTCTAACAGTCGTAGCTGTAATTGCTAACTCCGGCAGGTGGAAAATCTTTTGGGTTTCTTTGACCATCTTCCATTCTTCTTTGGTATAATCTCCCTCTCCGAAGAGATCAATTCTCGGCACAAGGTTAAAAGCTATTTGATAGGGAAAAACCCGAGACACTAGTTCCTCGTCTTTTGACCAAGCCCTGACTTGATCCTCAAGTTCTTCAATTCCTTCTCTACCTGCCCCAGAAACAGCCTGATAGGTTGAGACAACGATACGCTTAATCCCAGCCAAATCTAAAATCGGTTTTAGTGCTACTACCATAATAATGGTCGAACAATTCGGGTTTGCTATGATTCCTTTATGCCAGTTAACATCTTCTGGGTTTACTTCTGGAACAACGAGAGGAACGTTAGGATCCATACGAAAGGCGCTACTATTATCAATCACCACTGCACCACTTTTGACAGCCGATTGGGCATATTCCGTACTGGAGGATCCACCGGCAAAGAGGGCTATGTCAATTCCCTTGAAACTATCATGAGTTGTCTCCTGCACTTCAAGGTCTTGGCCTCGCCAAGCTATCTTTTTCCCTGCCGAACGCTGAGTCGCTAAAAGACGGAGTTCATTGACTGGAAAGTTACGCTCAGCTAAAATTTTCAAAAACTCTTGTCCTACTGCACCTGTCGCTCCAACAATTGCAACATTTGACATTATGTTATAATCCTCCTTTAGTAAATCTTTAGTTGAACGAGTTCACTGCTTGTGAAAAGGGTGCCTTGCCGCTACCGACAGGGCACCTAAAATTTTTCGCATTATCAGAAAGTTTAATTTAGGAGCCCCAAATACTTATCGGTAATCCTGTAAAATAGGTTGAACTTGTTTGCCTGAACAGGCCATAAGGATCGTCTCTGGAACTTTATCCATATGGGCTACTAAAGAATTCGCTTTATTCTTCGGATTATCCTGTCCGAAAGGAACTAAATAAATATTTTTAGTAATGAGTAGTGTGCCGATATTTCGGGCGTTAAAACCAAGTCCATCATTCGTTGAAATTGCGATGACCAAGGGTCTTTGATTCCGAAGATGCGATTTTGCCGCCATCAGAACCGGTGTATCAGTGATCCCATTAGCTAACTTTGCCAAAGTATTTCCTGTACAGGGCGCTATGAGCAAACAATCAAACATCTTCTGCGGTCCAACTGGTTCAGCCTCAGTAATTGTATGAATAGACTCTTTCTTAGTAATCTCTAGAAAACGACTTTTCCACTCTTCAGATTTTCCAAACCGGGTATCCATTGTTTCCACGGCATTAGAAACAATCGAAGTTAAGTCAGCCCCTTCATCAACTAAACGCTGCATTACTGCGGTTATTTCCCGCAAGGTACAGTGTGATCCCGTTAAAGCAAACCCTATTCTTAACCCGTCAAACTTCATTTTCTTCGCACCTCCACTTCAGGACTTTATAGAAGTGTTAACTGTGGTAAGCTGGCGAAGAATGAGTTGCGGATAAACCTGAGCAAGAATTTTACCTGCTGTTTTTGGTGCTACAATACCGGGAAGACCAGGTGCTAGAGATGCTTTTATGCCAAGCATTTGAGCATACTCAAAATCAGTTCCCCCTGGAATGGAAGCCAAATCAATGATAACCGCATCACGAGCAACCCTTTCCAATATCACTCGGTCGAGAATTAGGTGAGGCACCGTATTGAAAATAATTTCAGCGCGACCAATTTCTTCTTCAAGATCAGAAAAATGGATCGTCTTAAACCCCATCTCAACAGCACGTGCTAAATCGGCTGGCTTACGTGCTACACCCGTGACATTAGCTCCTATACCCTGGAGCATACGGGCAATTGTCCAACCACTACGTCCCAATCCAAGTACATAGCATTGACTACCATGGATCGTTATCGTTGTGGCCTCCATAGCCATTTGTATGGCTCCTTCTGCAGATGGTATAGAATTAAGAATAGCTACCTCGTTTAGATTTGCAGTCTCCACTATCCGAATACCCATCATTTCCGCCACGGACTTCAAGGCCGGTCGCGCCCAACCAATAAAAAGCGGAACACGCGAAGGTATAGCCTGAAGTACTTCTTTGTTCAAAATGATGGGGGAATCCGAATATTTTCCTTTGACATTCCCACGTTCATCGGTGCCAAACATTGGAAAAAGCAAAACATCAACTTCTCTAACTGCTTCTAAGAGTGAGGAGACCAATGTTACCCCCGGTAGCGAAGGCGCCTTCTCAAATCCGACTCCGACTATGTAGGCTCCCAGTTTTTGTAACTCAGGAATGAAATAACGTTCCCTTTCATCCCCTCCAATCACAGCTAGGCGAATCCCTTTCAAACCCGCACTCATCTTTAAGCCCCCTTCAAAACAGTGTCCCATTAACTACTATCCAGTATATGAGGCTTAACGGTCTGCGGTTCCTATGTGAACTACCTAATCGAGGAAATTCTCCAATCCTATAACCAAACTCGTTAATTTAAAGGCTTTACGTATAGCTAACGTAACTCCAGGCATATAAGTTTCACGAGTATAAGCGTCATGTCTGATCGTTAAAGCCTGACCCAGACCACCAAAAATGATCTCTTGGTGAGCAACTAGACCCGGGAGGCGCACAGAATGGATATGAATCCCTCCAAGATCTGCGCCACGTGCACCTGAAACCTTTTCGTATTCGTTGGGATGCCCTTGTACCATTGTCTCACGTACTTGAGAAATCCATTCCGCTGTTTTCAGAGCGGTTCCAGAAGGTGCATCAAGTTTTTGGTCATGATGAAGCTCTATTATCTCCACATGGGGGAGATACTTGGCCGCTTCTCTCGCAAAACGCATCATCAAAATTGCTCCAATAGCAAAATTAGACGCGATAAAGGCTCCCACACCTTCTTTAGAAACTACAGCTTGAATTTCAGAAATCTCAGCTTCATCTAGACCGGAAGTACCTATCACCGGAACAACTCCGGCAGCGATAGCAATTTTGGCATTCTTTAAAACTGATTGGGGATTTGTAAAATCAACTAAAATATCAGCCTTAGAAGAACTCATAATTTCCAAATCAAGTGGGCCAGAAATATCTATCCCTACTCTAGTTGATCCCATCATATAGCCCACATCTTGTCCTTGACCTCGTGTATCAGATGCTCCTACCAACGCTAAGTCATCTTGGGCTAAAATAGTTTTGATAACTTCTTGCCCCATTTTTCCATTGGCGCCTGAAACAAAAACACGGATTTTTCTCAAATTAACTCCCCCTGTGATAATACGGCAAAAACCCCGTTGCTTTAAGCAATTCGGGGTTACAGCTTTTCTATCTATTTTATTGTATTTGTGGAGCTTCTGTCAAACTGAATATTTTCGTGATTTCTCTGCTTTATTTTGCATGTCAACTATGATTACTTCTGCACCAACCTTCTTGACTGCCTGCCAAGGAATAACAAATAGATCACGATCACGTTCCCCCATTCCCGCAAAAAAGCCAGTAAAACCTGAACGAGACGTAAGAATAATTGCTTCTATTTCCCCTTTTGCGGAAATTGCTAAATCAGCGTCTCCTATTAATCCTAATTTCGAACCATCAAACAAATTGATGATTTCCTTCCCACCCAAATCGCTTAAGAACACTCTAATTCCTCCCTCAATACTTCGGAGAATATCCTTTTATTTTCGGATCCAATAAAAGAACTTTATAATATACGGCTGAACTATAGCCAAAGTTAAGGATATCAAGGCTAAAGGTTCTACTACAAATGTCGTATTACTCCATAAATCTTCGGGTAATTTTAAAAAAGAAAATAATAGTTCTAAAGATAAATAAATACCCCCTGCAGTTCCCACTAATTGGGCTAGCGCAGAAGCGAAGGGACTTGAGACTGCCATTGGTTTAGATCTCCACATCATTAAGGACTTTCGTTCTCTTACCGAAGCACAAGCTCCTATGGTCAGGATTAGTAAAAATACAGTTTGCATAATACAAGTTCCCTCCCTAACAAATTATATGAAGGAACTTGTTTTTAATGCCTTTATGTGAATTTCATATCCTTTCTACTTTAAGATATCTTTCGAAGACATATAGGATCAAGGTAGAACTAACATAGGACAAATATACTATTTACACTTAAAAATTTATACCTTATAATAACAATGTAAATTAACCAAGGAGTTAAACTATGCATAGAAAAAATGATGAGTTCCTTTGGCATAAACTAACTACACGCAACCAAAATTGGATTATAATTGAAGTTTGTGTCTTTATTTCACTACTTACCGTTGGTATTTTAAGCTTAATCTCAAAGATATAAGAAGAACGCCTGAACGGGAGTTTCCTGAAAAAGTAAAATCAAATCTCCTTCCTAACTAGTTAGAGGAAGAAAAAGTTATTCAAAAGAAATCCCTCCGCTCCCCAATGGGTTCGGAGGGATTTCTTTTACTGGGTTCATCCTCTGCTACATACGCATAATTAATACGCAAATGAGGGTTGACATACGTATAAACAATACGCACAATATAGCAAGTAGGAGGCGTTGGGGCTTCATTTATGGGGGATGGAGAAAGATGGAGATAATATACCGGAGCCTTCTGAGCCACCTTTTGAAGATATGCCCAAAGGTGCTATGATCGTTCCAATTACAGTTTTCCCCGATATAGTTAAAAATGAGATGGATAATCGGGCCGTAAAGACAAATATAACATTACCTGCATGGTTAAAAGAATTGGCTGAAAAGCAAGGCGTAAATTTCTCACAGATCGCCCAAGCAGGCTTAAGAGAATATCTTGAGACAGAAAAACAATAACGCTAACAAAGCCCTCTCTCGCTTATGCGGGGGAGGGCACCTTCTGTTCTATGGGTACATAAACATACATTTCACTGTCCAGTAGAACCAAACCCGCCCTTCCCACGTAGCGTTTCCTCCAGATCCTCCACTATTTGAAATTCAGCCCTCATAACCGGCATAAAAAGCATCTGAGCAATTCGATCACCGTGATGAATAATAAAAGGTTCTGGACCGTTATTTGAGATTAAGATCTGTAGCTCCCCGCGATAATCCGAATCAATCACCCCTACTC